>JABMQR010000184.1 GCA_013202335.1 Bacteroidota bacterium | reverse complement strand
TTGGGCGGTAAATCACCATTAGAAGCACTTATTGATGAGTTAGGGATTAGTTTCAAAATCCCTGCATTATTGGAGATATAAAAATATGAAAAAAAACGGACAAATTACTTTACAGGGAAGCAGAAGCAAATTCTTACCGAATACCAAAAGCTCCCTTACGATACTCTTTTGGCGAAACACCTGTTCTCAACCGAAACTGACGGCTGAATACAAACTGGTCGGAATAGCCAAGCTTATCTGCAATCTCTTTTACCGATTCAGAGGAGATAACCAGCAAACTTCTGGCATGGTCAATACGTGCCCGTATCAGGAACTCTCCCGGAGTCATATCATATTGCTTTCGGAAGAGGCGGATCAGGTGATCTTTTGAAATCGAGAGGGAGGAGAGCATGTCATCCAGCCCGCTGAATTTTCCGGGATGAGTCTGAATTTGAGTGCCGAGTTTTTGGATTTCACCCTCTACTGCAGACAACTCATGCAAAGCAGCCTGCCGATGTATTTCATTGATAAAACAGCGCAGCCAGGAGGTCTGAAGTGTACCGGTGGAATTAAGAATCCGATGCATTAACTTGCTGCAGAATTCCACATCCACTAAGCTGGTTTGAAAAGGAATCCCATCAATTCCTTCCACGGGAAGACTCCTTCCATCTTTCCCGATCACCTTGATAAACATCCAGGATACTTCAAACGGGTTATCAGGATTATGCCTACCCCGATAACCATGTTCCTCAGCAGGCATCACAAAGAGCCTCCCGCGCCGGGCTTCAAATCTTCTGTTGTCAGCCCATAAATCCGCCTTCCCACCGGTTACCAGCCAGAATAATAGCGCCGGTCCCCTGTTCCAGGTGTTTTTATGGTGATCCCAGGCCCAATCGGGTCCCAGTCGCTGGTGCATGATCATTTCAACTTCAAGTCGGTAATCCTTATCTATCAGATCGATATTTATCATGTCTTGGTCGATTTTTCCTATGTTGTTGTGCATATGTTGATTGTAATATACTTATGTAAATTTGAAAATAAAAATAATAGCCTTCTTTAATCAGGGAGAAACTCATGAGCAAGCGGGAAATCATAACAGCACTATTACAACATGAAATTCCGGAACGTATGGGACTGAATGAACACTTTTGGCCCCATATTATAGAAAATGGATGGGGAGATCAGGGGATTGCAGATGATACCGATTTTATCACCCGTTTCAATCTGGATATCCGCTCAAGTTCATGGTTCCAGGTACCGGGCCCCCGTCAGGATCTTATCACTGTGGTTGAAGAGACCGATGAGTGGATTGTTACCCGCGATGCCTGGGGGGCGTCACTCAAGAACTGGAAGCACAAGGCCGGTACACCCGAACATGTCGGATTCACGGTAACAACACCGGAAATCTGGAAAGAGGATTATCGGGATGCTGTTAAGGCTATGGATATTCGGGATCATCTGGATATCAATGATCTTAAGGAAAATTACCGACAGGCGATGGCAGGGGATGAATTTGTCACGGCCTCCTCTCTTTTTGTATTTGAGGAGCTGCGTAAAATTCTTGGCGATGTGGTTATGCTGGAATCAGTTTTGCTGGAACCGGAATGGATTGATGATTTCTGCTCAATTATAACGCAGAAATCTATAGAGTATTACGAGCTGCTCTTTTCCGAGGTGGGTTTGCCGAACGGTGTGCATGTATATGATGATCTGGGATATACTGCCAATGCATTTATTTCTCCCCAGTGCCATCGTGAAAGAATCCACCCACATCATAAAAAATTATTCAGTATGTTGAAGGATTATAATCTTCCCATAATTCTGCATACTTGCGGTGATTTTCGCCCTCATCTACCCTGTATTGTGGAATCAGGTGTTGACTGTATTCAGGCCATGGAGGCTAAAACCGGTATGCATGTTGCAGATTTGGCTGAGCAATATGGGGACAAGCTCTGTTTCATGGGGAATATTAATGTTATGGCTCTGGAATCGGGCGACAGAAATCGTATTAAGGATGAATGTCTCAGCAAAATAGAGGGTATGAAAAAGCTGCGGTCACCCTATATATTCATGTCGGACCACTCCATTCCGCCATCAGTATCTGTTGCGGATTATGAGTATATGCTGAAGCTGTTTCGGGATAACTGTAAATACTAGAGAGATTACAGAGGTCAGTTTCACCCTCCGCAAAGAGCAACCACTAATTTCAGCTCAGTAGTGCTGTCAACGGGCGTATTTTCTTTTTGCAGAAATCGTATATCCTTCAGATTCTTATATATGAGAACCTGAGAACTAAGAGAATTTTCTGTTTTAAACAGCTTCTTTTTCAGCTCGGGGAAATCTTTACTGGCATCTTTAAGCACTTCAAAAACACTTCCTCCGTCCCCGAAAAGTACATCTTCATTCCTGCAATACCTTCTTAAGGGTTCACAGACCGAAATCTTTACCATAGATACCTCTCTCTTCACTCCTAATCGAAATGAAGCCCCCCATTTTGATCGATAATTTCCCCGGTAATAAAGCCGGCTTTGTCATCAGCCAGAAAGGTTACCACATGGGCAAATTCTTCCGGTTCACAGAATCTCCTAACAGGAATCTTCTTCAAAAGCTCCTGACGCTGTAACTCAGTCAACTGTTCTGTAATCATAGGAGTCCGTACATAGGCAGGAGCAATTCCATTAACCGTAATACCATACGAGGCCAGTTCTAAAGCTAAACTAAAAGTCAAAGCTATAACTGCTCCCTTTGAAGTTGAATATGCAGTACCCGCCGTTATCCCGCCGCTCTTGGCAGCCAGAGATGATGTGTTGATAATTCTGCCCCAGCCTCTTTTTTTCATTCCGGGAATTACCAGCTTTGAAAGAAAGAAAACTCCATTGAGATTTATATCAATCACCCGTTCCCATTCTATTACACTGGTTGATTCTGCCTTATTATTACTCAGAATTCCGGCATTATTTACCAGAATATCAATCTCACTGAATTCTGCCGGCAGGCTGTTATATGCGTCCTCTACACTCTTTGGATTTCCTAAATCCATGGGAAGGGAGAAAGTATCATCACCCAACTCCAGATGCAGTTTTTCAAGTTGATCCGTACTGATATCAACCATAACTACTTTAAGACCCAAATCCAGAAGGGCTCGGGTGGTGGCAAGACCCAACACCCCGGCGGCTCCGGTAACCATGGCTATTTTCCCGGTTATTGATCCGGATTTATTATATACTGGCATCTGCCCCTCCATCTATAAGAACTACATCACCATGAATCATGGTTGCTGCATCCGAAGCCAGAAACAGAATGGTATTTGATACTTCTGCCGGCCAGGCAAATCGTCCGAGAGGGATCTTTCTTTTAACTGGATCTGACTTTTTGGGGTCACTCCAGACCTGCTGTCCCATGGGTGTGAGAACAACTGTTGGGGCAACGGAATTAACCCGGATATTATGAGGACCAAGTTCGATAGCCATAACTTTAGCCAGACCAATAATACCGAATTTACTGGCACAGTAGGCTGCATGTTCCTCAATTCCGCTTATTCCGGCATTACTGGCTACATTTACAATGGCTCCGCCGCCTTGTTCAATCATTTTGGCTGCTATGATTTTGGTAATTATCGCAGGAGCCCGAAGGTTCACATTCAAGGTTAAATTCCAATGTGCAATATCAAGATTTACCAGAGTTTCCGGAAAGCTCAATCCTGCATTATTAACGAGAATATCTATTCTATCCATTTTTTTAGCAAAATGTTGTGCCATTTTTACACATGCATCACTATCAGAGAGATCTACCTGGAATGTATAGCATTTTACGCCCAGAGCAGAAATTTCCTCTACCAATGTATTCAGGCCTTTCTCATTTATATCTGCAGCACAAATAGTTCCACCGGCTCGTGCAAAGGCCATAGCAACATCCCGGCCGATACCATTCGAGGCTCCTGTCACCAGAATTGTTTTTCCGGTAAATTTATATATCACATTAGTAACTTCTTTAGCACCCATATTAATCTCCTTTCTTCTCATTGAGTAAGCTATAATACTCTTCCAGCCCAAGCTCTTTCACTTTCTCTTCGGTCGGTATGCCAAACTCGTTCCAGCCCCGGTACTGATAATACTCATGGAGCATCTCGTTCAAAGGCGGTAAATGATTCGTGCCACCGCCCCGTTTCAATTTCAGCATTCGCAGCGGCAGCGTATCATCTTTGCGGCTGATTCCAAGACGATTGTTATAGAGACGTTTTATATTGAAGATTCTTTCACCCATTCTGAAAAATTCATCCCTGTCCAGATCCCATCCGGTAACGGCGTTTATTGCCTCAATTAGCGGATCTACCGTCAGGCCTCCAAACAGAGGGAATTTGCAGACAATGGCGGAATCGATTATACCCATCAGATTCTGCATCCGGAATACATTCTCCGCCTTGCCCTCTTTGGTAAAACGGTCAGGAAGTGACGGACTCCCCAGATCTTTCAGTTCGGCTCCCTCTTCAAAGTCATGACCAAAACCGGATAAGTGGCAGGCACCCCGGGCGGATGTAGCCATACCTATAGCGGCTGTCATTTTAGCCCGTCCATCATGGGCCGGCGGTTCCAGTCCCTTGACCTCAGCGGCAAACTCTTTTGCAAGCGGACCTAGCTGGTCAGAAGCCTTTCTCACTCCCTGTCCAAGTAGTTCTCCAACCCCGGTTCTGTCACCTATCTGTTTTATTAATGAGGTTATAACATTGGAATCACCCCATTCAAGAGCAAGATCGCCGCATTCCTTCTCTGTGAGCAAGCCATGTTCCCATGCTTCCATTCCAAAGCCGATCACACCGGCTGTCGATATAGTATCAAGGCCGTAGCGGTTGCACAGTTCATTTCCTTTGATAATAGTAGAAAGATTATCATTCATCAGATTGGTACCCATAAGACCCAGTGTCTCATACTCCGGTCCGGCTATCTCCTGACCATCATAGGGTCCGCCCTGTGCTTTTACTATTCTTCCGCAGGAGATCATGCAGGAGCCGCAGCTGTAAGTATTAGTCAGATGTTGTTTTGTCATGGTCATACCTGTGGTCTTTACGGCGCCCTCTTTCCAGCTGCCCTGACCCCAGTTTCGAATGGGCAGATTTCCCAGCTCTTCTGAGGCTTCCACCCCGCCGCCGGTTCCTGCGTCTTTCATACCCTGCATATCACTTTTAATTGCTGCAGACATGGCCTTATTTATGGCGATGATGCCTTTTTTATCGGCTACTGAAACAGATTTTGTACCGTTGGCTACAACTGCCTTCAGATTTTTCGATCCCATAACAGCACCTACGCCGCACCGTCCCAGAGCCCGGCCATGTTTTCCGTCAGTAATTATGGCGGCAATATTTACTAAGTTTTCACCTGCAGGACCAATTACCGCAACACGAGCCTTTGCACCTTCACGTTCCCGCAGAATTGTAGTGGTTTCAAACGTATCTTTACCCCACAAATCTGAAGCATCCTTAATTTCGGCCTTATCATCAGTTATATTGATATAAACAGGTCCCGAAGCCTTCCCCACAACAACTAACGCATCATAACCGCATTTCTTAAATCGGCCTGCCCAGTAGCCGCCGGCGCTGGATTCAGCAAATATCCCGGTAAGGGGAGACTTTGTTACAAGATCAAATCGATCTGAATTAAACAAATTGGTTCCGTTTAAAGGGCCGGTTGCAAAGATTAATGGATTCTCAGGACTTAACGGCTCTGTCTCTGCAGTTGTATATTCAAACAGCAGCTTAGCTCCAAATCCGCACCCTCCCAGATATTGACGCATTACCGCTTCATCTATCGCTTTTTCAGTTATCTTACGGCTTGTTACATCAATAATCAGAATTTTTCCCATATATCCATTCATCGTCATTCTCCTTCTCACTTATTACTAATCCTAACCGGCAAACCGTGGTTCTAATCGACCTTTTACATCCGTTTTAATCCTGAACAGATCACCGGACACCGGATTTTTCACTCTTTCAGGGCCGGTCATTCCAAACCATGCTGTTGTGATATACAAATCGGACAAATTTTCTCCTCCAAAAGCCATACAGGTGCCTACATTAACCGGCAAATTATATTTTCGGTCAATTTTACCATCCGGCGTATACCTCACAATCTGAGCACCGCCCCATCGCCCGTTCCACAAACAACCTTCGCTGTCCACGATAATTCCATCAGGATACCCATCTGCCGGATCAGCAACTGCAAAGGTCCTTCGATTTGAGGCAGTACCTGTCTGCTGATTATAATCATAGGCCAGTATTCTGCTGTCCCACTGTTCAGAAACGTACAGGGTTTCTCCATCAGGACTGAAACTGATGCCGTTGGCAACACAGATGTTTGCATCGATCTTTTTTAGACTCAGCTGATTATCAAGTCGAAAAAGACAGCCGTCAGGTGCGGTCAGCTCATTAAAATTCATAGTTCCGGCAATCAGGCAGCCGGAAGGATCCACTGCTCCATCATTAAAGACCAGGAAATCATTATCGGCTACAGGATCAGCAATGAACGTACATATATTATTAACCTGATCCCAGAATGCCAGACCTTTTTTAGTGACTATCACCCAACCTCCACCCCTGCGGCGCAGCAGTGAAGTAATCGGCATAGCAAGGTGGTATTTTTTCATTTCATAATCAGAGAATCGGTAGCTGAATACTGCTGAATCTTCGGTATCAGTCCAGTATAATCGATCTTCTTCCGGAACCCAGATTGGAGCTTCACCAATTTCATTCCGGCATGTCAGTACATGCTCAACTATATTTGCAGAATACTCTTTCATCGTATTTCCTTGTAATGTGCACAACCGGAAAATAATTCCCGGCTGTGCTGGTAACCGTACACAAATACTATTCTCTTACATGGATTGTGTGATTATTTCGATCAGATCTTCTTTTGTAATATCCATTGGGTCAATTTCAATAGATCCGCCCATATAGTTGATAACACCATCAGCGATTTCTTCAATATGTTCTTCTTTAACGCCTTGAGACGCCAGTCCGTTATCCAATCCAATATCTCTTATAAGATCTTCTACCTCTTCGACACTGTCTTCCAGCATATATTGCCCAATATTGATGTATTCATCTCTCAGGAACATGCCTATATCTTTAAATTTATCGGGATTTGCCTTCATTGAAAATCTCATCGTCTGAGGAGTCATGGCAGCAAGAGTTTCTCCGTGGGTTGTTCCGGCTACACCGCCGATCGAATGGGCCAAACCATGGCAGACAGTTACAATTCCTACTGCTATAGAAAAACCTGACAGGGTATTTGCAAAAGCCATACCATTTCTGGCTTCCCGGTCTTCCCCATTTTTCACAGCCCGACGCAGGTATTTACCAACCAGCCTGATGGCCTTTTCACACATCATATCAGTTACCGGGGTTGCCAGGGTGCTTGAATAGGCTTCGATTGCATGCGCCAGAACATCAAATCCTGTTGCAGCAGTCATTCTGGGAGGCAGACTAACCATCAGTTCAGGGTCAACTATAGCTACTTTAGCAAAGGTATAGTCACTCCCAATCCCGGGCTTCATCCTTTTTTCCAGGTTGGTGATAACAGACCATTGAGTCCCTTCACTTCCTGTTCCGGATGTAGTGGTTATGGCAATAATCGGAAAGGTTTTATCAGTAATTTCCTGAACATCGTCTCCCTCACAAAAGTCCCAGATTGGCCTGTCATGTCCAAGAGCTACAGCCATCCCTTTGGCAGCATCAATCGCACTTCCTCCTCCAAGACCTATGAGCACATCTACACCCGTACTTTTTGCCAGAGCTGCCCCTGCATCTATCTGGGTGTTCAGAGGGTTGGGATCTACATCCGGGAAATGGATAGAGCCTACTCCATCTTTTTTCAGAATATCCTGAAGTCTATCTACCAGCCCATTTTCCTTGAAAAAGTTTCCAGTTGTTACAATCATGGCTTTCTTTCCATACGCTGACACCTGCTCGCCGGCCTGGTTAAGTGCTCCTTCTCCAAAAACAAGTTTCACAGGTACATAATAGGTAAAATCTTTAATCATAGCATACTCCTTAGTTTATATAGTTTTGAAAGAACGCCCTCAGAACAAGATGTATGGTCTCTTTCTAATAATGTCGTTCCGTTATCAACTAAATTATTCAATTTCCATTAAATTCTTTAAAAGCATCCAGCATAGCTACCACATTAGCAACTGGAGTACCCGCCTGAATATTGTGAATTGTGTTAAATACAAATCCGCCCCCCGGTGCAAAAACCTCACAGCTGCGAAGGACCTCTTCCCTCACCTGCTCTGGTTTTCCAAAGGGCAAAGTTGCCTGGGTATTTACACCACCTCCCCAGAATGTTATCCGGTCACCATATCTCTCCTTTAATAATTTCGGTTTCATTCCGTCAGCTGTCCACTGAACAGGATTGATAATATCAAACCCTGATTCGATGAATCCTTCCATAAATCCCTCTACAGCCCCACAACAGTGTTTGAAGGTTTCCCACTCTGTCTTCTGATGAATCCAGTTATTGATTTTCTGATAATAGGGTTTATACAGTTCATTGAATGTATCAAGGGAACAAAAAGTAGAGTTCTGGGTACCAAAGTCAGTGCCGCAAACCCAGATAATATCAAGTTTATTTCCAAGAGCGGCATACATTCTTTCCAGATTGCCAACAGCTATCTCTGTCTGCTGCTCAAATAGTGTATGCATATAATCTGTTCTGAGAACCGTTGATATATACCATTCCTGAATATCACGTATCCCTTTCGGATCTTTCATCCATGGACCCGGGACACAGGCAATATCTCCCAGTCCTGCACCCGGTGCAGCAGCCAAGGTTGCCCGACCGGAGGATTCACTCTCTTTAATCTGATCCTTCAGCCACTCCAGCTCCTTCTCACTCATTGCGGCAAACTCTTCCAGGTTATCTTCGACATTCAAATTATCATCATCTATCGGCGGCTGGCGAATAATGGCATCGAAGTAGTAACCGCCCCGGGGCATCTTTCCACTTGGGGGAACTGAAATATCTCCCTGAGGATAGGTATAGATATCACCGGCATCATCCCGGGTAATATTGAAATTCTCAGGAACAAGCACCTCAAGTCCGTCCTCCATGACATACTCTTTCCACTCATTCCGGGGCATGCCGAAGAAAGTGTTAAACCCGGGGACCGCATCAACATCCACGCTAAGAGCATCTTTCAGATCCTCGTCGAGTTTCCCCATCATGGTGTAGGGTTCATCAACCTTAACCAGCCTTTTCTCCAGGCCAAAGTGATCCCGTAAACCGGCAATTACACTCACATGGATTGTGGTCTGCGCACAACCGCCAAAATCCAGGGGAACACGATCCGGTTCGTTATGATTGAGGGTCGTTTGTATTCTCTCTTTTCCTGTCATTCCGTTTCCTCTCAACTCCATTATTTTCTGCTTTAAAGCATGGCCCTGACCATTTCAACCCATTGCCCTAAGCGTTTCCTGTCACCATTTATGGTATAGATATCTCTGAAACAGAACTCCAGGCTGCAGTCCCGGGCTCCCTTCAGAGTATCCTCTACATCCTTTCTTAACAGATTCCAATCGGGATAATCTGCACTGATATATGCAGGTATGGGTTTTCTGGAATATACATAATCCTTACCCAGCAATTCTCCGGCTTTGTACATATTATTCCAGCCTGAAACTGATACAGCTCTTAGATTCGGTATAGCCTCTTTGATATATTCAAACCGGTCATCAATTCCTTCGCAGCATCCGTAGTAGGTAAATCCAAAAAGTTTAGATACTTCTGACATATAAGGAAGGAAAAATTCATCCAGCATTTCAGGTGATATTGCCGCTGTCTCCTGTGATTCCATCCAGCCCCATGTGTCGTAAAGTTTAATCTCTTTCCCGTTATAGCCTTTCTGAGGAAGATCTGATATAAATCCATAGCTTCCCGGACAGGGATTCCAGGTATCTGTATTAAGATATAGCAGCTTTTCATTTTCCATCCACTTAAAATGATTTACCCGGTCTTCGAGGAGAAAATTCATCAGCTTATGAATAAAATCCGGCTCATCATACATCCATAGAAACAGATTCGTATTTCCAATCATCTTGAAAAGATCCATGGTAAGACCGCCGTAGAGATTTCCGAGCCATGGATGGTAGCCTGGATCAAGATTAAAATGATCAAGACCGCCGATTTTCACC
Organism: Bacteroidota bacterium; assembly: GCA_013202335.1. Next base: position 32,172 of record JABMQR010000184.1, on the reverse strand, counting down.
GGCAGAATACCTCCGAATATATTACCCAGCAACTCTTTATTCTGCTCTGTTTTTTCCCGGTTAACCAGTCTGCGCTTTACGTGCAATTTATGAAAATCTTCCGGTGATTGAATGGGAAAATCAAATGTATATCCCAGATCATTTCCGGCGCTGTTTTCCGCATGATGCGCCTCCAGGGAAACACCGTAATCGGAGATTTCAGCAACCCAGGGTATTCTAAAATAGGGATCAATCACTATATCATCACCAATCTCTTCTGCATGACGAACAGTTTCTCTCATAAACTTTTCAATGTTCCTTAAATAGGGGTCCTCACACTGTAGTTCATTTTCACTGATATAATTCTCCAGCATACAGGTTTCGACCAATATCGGCGGCCGATCCGCATCCAGATCTTTAACCTTCTTCCAGAGGTTCTTTCGTTCTTCCATTACCGGGAGGCTGGCATACTCTATCCATTGCTTTGCAAGTTCCTGCAGTGCTGTAAATTCTTTTCTTTTAGCCAGCATTGACTACCTCCCTTTTTAATATTTTTGCTCTTCTAAAAGTCCTGCATTATGCTTCAACTCTTTTTTTTACCAGCGTAGTATTCAGGGCAACAGCTAAAACAAGCACGCTGCCTTTTACCACAAGCTGCCAGTAGGGAGGGACAACCGTCATCATACCTGTTGTTACGCACATAATTATCAGTGCTCCGACAACTGTCTTTGCAACAGATCCCTCTCCACCGGTAAAAGCAGTTCCCCCCAGCAATACCGCAATAATGTTATCAAGTTCCATGCCGTCACCGGAAAGAGGATTTCCCAAAGACATGTAGCTTGCCCGGGCAATTCCTGCTAAAGCGGCCATGAATCCCACCAGAATATACAAGAGCCAGACAACTTGCTTTGCATTGATACCTGACAACTCTGCGGCAGTTCGATTGCCTCCTACTGCGGCTGCATATTTACCCAGGATTGTTTTTCTCTGAATAATTATCAGGATGGCTATTACCAGAACCGCAACATAGAAGGCGACAGGAAGACCCAGAAATACTTTTAGGCGGGCATAATCATTAATCCATACAGGCATAATTTTATCTGCCGTACCTTTTATAGCTGATTCTCCATTGGGTACGAACAGGAGAGCAACACCCTTAAACAGGTTCAGCGTAACCAGGGTGGCAATAACCGGTGTTATCCGCAATTTCTGAACCAGATAACCGTTTATGAATCCACAGAGGATGCCCACTACAAGTGTTAGCACAAAGGCAATTCCCATGTTGAAACCATTGAGAATCATCAGTGAATAGACAACGGCACTCAGGCTCATGGCACTCCCAACAGAGAGGTCAATATTCCCGGAGATCATAAGAAAAGTAAAAGCTCCGCTCAAAGTCAGAATAGGAACTGCACTTCGTAACAGATTGGTTATGCTGGCAGGACTGAGAAAATGTCCCCTACCGAAAAAGATTACCCTATCCAGCTTCATTACGCTGAATACGATGATAAGCAGCAGCAGTACTGCATATATATAGTATTTCTTAACAATCAAATTCCATTTGTGAGTTTGATCAAATTTATCTTTATTTGATTCCATACTTACACTTTTCCCGTTTTGAGTTTTGTTCTTTCCCATTTTTAGCCTTTCCTTCTATCAAGGGCATAGCGCTGAGCCAGGATTGCAAGAAATGTAACAGCGCCTTTTAGCACAAACTGCCAGTCCGGTGACAGAACCATTCCTGTAGCTGCTGAAGTTACTACAGACAAAACAAGAGCTCCTACAACGGTACCGAGTACAGATCCAAACCCGCCGTTTATACTGGTTCCTCCAAGAAGGGTAATTACCAGTGCATCAAATTCAAATCCTGTTCCCCGGTTTGAAATCCCTGCCCTGAACTCGGAGGCCATTAATATACCGGCAATCCCTGCCAGCAGTGCACTGGTCAGGAACAGTAAAGTCAGGTGACGCTTAACTCTTACACCCGATAATCTTGCTGCTTCTTTGTTTGCCCCGATAAGATAGGTGAGCCTTCCGAATATCGTGGTTTTCTCAAGGATAACTGCAATTACTACCAGACCGACCATAATTAATACTGATACCTTTATGGGAGTACCTGGTATAGAGGCATTTCCGACAACACCGAATATATCAGGAAGACTGGTATTCCTCTGGGCTCCAAGGGTAAATACCTGGGCAACTCCCCGGGCGAGCATCATGGTACCAAGAGTTACGATAATAGAGGGTACTTTCAATTTAATGATGAAAAAAGCATTCACGCCGCCCACAGCCAATGCACAGATCAGAGCCAGCATTACAGCTACTCCATACGGCATACCCAAACCTACAGCCAGTGGATTTTTCAACATCTCAGCACTTTGGGAAAAATAAGCCGCAAGAACACCTGTCATTGCGATTACGCCGCCTACTGACATATCAAAGTTACCCGTTACAAGAAGAAATGTAACACCAATTCCTATTATTATTATGTACCAGTAGTTCATAAACAGATTCAGGATATTCATAGGCAGATAGAAATTCGGCACTATTGCGCATGCAATACCGAATAGAATTACTAAGACACTAACCATAAACAAACTGATAAATGTTTCATTACTCATTGAGCTAACTGACCGTTTTAATAATCTTGTTTTATTTTCCATTTTCAGGCCCCACAAGCAGCAGTATGTAGTATTGCCTCGACATCAAGGTCAGGCCCATTTTCCAGTCTGCACATTATATCTCCTTCAAACAGAAGGTAGATGGTGTCACACATGTTTACGATTTCCGGAAGTTCGGAGGAGAATATCAATATGGATTTTCCCTCTTCGGCAAGCTCACGGATAATATGATAAATCTCATTCTTGGCACCTACATCCACACCCCGGGTTGGTTCATCCAGCAAAAGCATATCTGTGTCGGCAAAAAGGCATTTGGAAAAAACAACCTTCTGCTGATTTCCTCCTGAGAGCTTGGCTACCTCCTTTTCAGAACCACTTGTGGCTATCTGGAGTTTTTCAATATATTCTGCTGTTACCTTTCGTTCTTTTGCAGAGTTAATAAATCCATTTCTGGATATTTCTTTCATATTCATAACTGTGGTATTGCCCCGAATGGTTAATATGGTAAAGAGCCCCTGAGAACGTCTCTCTTCGGGAACAAGAGCAATCCCTGCCTTGATAGATTTATGAGGTGACTGTACGAGTTTTTCACCCTTGAAAACTATCTCCCCCTGATATTTATCAACACCGTAAATAGCTCTGGCCAGCTCAGTCTTTCCTGCTCCGACCAATCCATAAAATCCTGCTGTCTCGCCTTTTTTCAGATCAAAGGAGATAGTATGCAGCTTATGATTGGAAATATTATTCACCTCCAGAACAACTTCTGAAGATTGTTCATCCTTCGGTATATATTCTTCAAAAACAGTCTTGCCGATCATCATCTTTATCAACTCTGATCTGCCTTCTACTTCTGCGATACGTTTTGTATCAACATGAGCACCATCACGCATAACAGTGACATATTCTCCAAGCTCAAATATTTCATCCAACCGATGGGAAATGTAAATAACCGTAACATTGTTCTTATGCAGTCTTCTTATTATTTCAAACAGTCTTTCTGTCTCACCTTCAGAAATTGCAGCCGTGGGCTCATCCATAATAATTATGTCCGCATCTGATGCGACAGCTTTTGCAATTTCAACAATCTGCTTTTTTGCTACACTTAAGGTGGAAATCAACTGTTTGGGGTTGATTGACGGCTCCAGACTTGCCAGAACCTCTTTCATTTTATTAATCTTATCTGTTTTCTTCAGAAAACCAAATATTGTATCTTCTATTCCAAGAGTCAGGTTATCTTCCACTGTCAGCTGATCTACAACATTGAGTTCCTGGAATAGAGTGCTTATGCCCTTATTCTTGGCCTCTTTCGGATTCTTGGCAAGATACTCCTCACCATTCAGCCTGATAGTACCTTTTGTCCTTATCTCCGCACCTGTCAGAATCTTGATCAGTGTTGACTTCCCTGCCCCGTTTTCTCCAACCAGACAATGGATCGTATTACGTTTAATATCAAAACTTACATCATTTACAGCCTTAACACCTGGATACATTTTTTCAAGATTCCTAATCTCCAAGACATTGTCATTCATATCAAACACCCTGCCTCCTAATAAATTCGGGAGGAAGATATCAACGTATCTACCTCCCGGTTTTTTCTATGCTTTACTTAGTTCCTTATTACTAGTTTCCAAACTGTTCTTTCAACCATTTACTTGCTGCTGATTCTTCCATTGTCCAATAGGAAATATTGAAAGTTTCTTTGAAATCTTCTTCAGAAACACCATTTGCTGCAATCTGGTCAATCTCACCGTTCTTAATGGCAAAGAGATTATCAATTCTTCCCTGTCCTGTCTGAATAGGAGGAAGACCCATTGAAAGTTTAAGAGAACTGTTGGGATTATATACTTCTTTCATCTCTACAGGATCAAAGTCTACACTTGCAACGATTTCAGTAAGGGGAACTCCGTTATCCATAACGCCTCTGCCTAACTGTCTGAGAGCAGCCATTGTTCCAACGGTCAGGTTTGAAGCTTCTGAGTAAATAATGTTGACTTCAGGTCGCTGAGTAACAAGGTCAAGAATAACCTGTTTTGTGGTATCTCCACCTCTGGTTGCTTCAAGACAACCAAGATCTGTTGCTGTGGGATCTACAGAAAGTACACCCTGAGCGAAAGGATCGGTACGTCCTGATCTTACTTCGGTATGGTTTGGCCATCCAATCTGAACCATTACGATAGGTGTATCTGGATTTGCTTTCTTCCACTGAGTTGCTGCTTCAGCACCCATTGCAAACGAAGTACCAGGTTCATCGCTTCTTACTACAGGAACCGCAGGGTCTCCCTGAGGTGTAAAAAAGGTTGCCACTATAACACCGGCATCCAGCGCATCCTGTATACCAGGTCTTGCGGCTTCAATATCCCATGTGTGTATGGTAACCATATCCATACCCTGAGGTACAACCTGGTCCAGGTTCTCAAGCATCACTGTGCCGTCGGATTTTCCATCAAACGCATACACTTCAGCACCGTATTTTTCCATAGCATACTCTTTAGCAGCTGCAAATTGTGCCTGATGGAATACATTACTCAGGTCTGATACAAAAAATGCAATCTTTACTGGTGCTGCTTCCTGTTCTGCTCCAGCAAATACCATTGATGATACTAATAGTATCATCAAAATAACACTGATCGTTCTTTTCATCTCTACACTCCTTGGTTTTTTTCTGTACTGACATTTCTCTAGTTTTTAGTACAGTTTATATGTTTGTACTATCTAATGATCATTAGATAATACATTATCATATATAAAATATCATTTGTCAAGTAAATTTTATATTTAAAATATATTTTTATATATCAACAATTAAGATGGATACTGGAGGTATTTATACCTGTTTTTCATTGAAATGAGATGTTAAATAGAGAGATGTTTTGCGCGTTTTCTGGATTTGTTGTGAAAAAATTTTGCTAGTTAAAGATTTTGTCGTTAAAAAAATCACCTGTATACCCGATGTCTCGAGAGACATTATGGGCACACTGCAGAACTTGGTTTTCAATTTCTGCTTTTTTCTTATCGTTTATAGTACTTAAGAGACAGGTCGCCCCCAGGCCAGCTACTGGTTCAGCTTCAAAATTAAAAACCGGTGCCCCTATACATAACAAGCCTGAAGTATATTCCTCATTATCATATCCCAATCCAGTCTTACGGATCTCTCCCAAGTGCTCCATAAATCGATCCCGATTTATTATGGTATTTGGGGTTAACCCTACCATTATTGGGGGAAGAATGGATTTTACCTGTTCCTCATTCATAAAAGCCAGTACAACCTTACCATATGCGTTGGGATGGTAATACAGTAAGCTCCCGGGAACAATCCGCAGATAAAATTCACTCTCAGGATTTATGCTATCCATTACCATCATTTTATCGCTCTGAGGCACCTGTAACTGACATGTTTCCTCTGTTTCCCGGCACAACCATTCCAAATGGGGTCTGGCCCTATGCCGTAAATCAAATCGTGTATACAGACTCATACCAAGGGTAAAAACCCGGGTACTAAGCTGATAGCCACCGGAAACAGGATCTTGGTTTGTGTAATCACGTTCAGTAAGCCGTTTTAATATTCGAAAGACCGAATTGAGAGGAACTTGAAGCTCACGCGCTATTTCAGTCGCACCGTAGGGTCGATGATTTTTCGCTAATAATTCCAGTATATCGAGAGCGCGATCAACTGCAGGTGCGGCGTATTCCCTTTCTTTCTTTTTCTCGGCCATTACTATCCCTTCTTTACAACATTTTTATTCGTTATACCAATAGTATATTTTATATATAAAAACGTCAAGCATAAATTATGCAGCTTCAAACTCTATATATCCTATTGAGAAAGATCTCCAGGATTTTCAGGAAACCCTAAAACACCTCTGGATAAATCAAATTGATAAACGCGTTCCCCATTCCATTTCCACTTTCTGAAAGGTAATACTTTTAGGTCATCACCTTCCAGGGCGTCACGGGCACCCGGTTGTCTACAGGCAGCAACCGCCTCTGTTCTTAATTTTCGCACAATATCCCGTTCCTGCTCAGCAAGGTTTTTAAGTTCATCAGGATCATTACGAAAATCAAAAAGCTGTTCTTTTCCCCCATTGGCAAAGTAGATGTACTTCCACCGGGCATCCCGAACCATGATCTTGAAAGCATTACTTCCGGGTAATCCATAATATCCGATAAGATTGTTTCGCGGTTCTGTTGAACCGTCAAGCATACCGAGCACATCAATGCCTTCCCTTACTTCTGTCTTTCCGGCAGCACCTGTGGTAATAGCGAACAAATCAGTTAAGCTGATCAATTCAGAACGGCGCTGATCGGTCATAACAAAGAGTATGTTCGGTTGTCCTGGTTCGCCTATTTTCATGAGTGTTCCTTAATGAATGATCTTAATCTCTCCAACAATAGTTCGCAAAATGTAAACTTAATTATTGACAACGTGTTCGCAATATGCGATCTTGCTATAATGAGCTGGAATGACAGTTATAAAGAAAAAGACCTTAGAATCCGGTAGCTGATAATACACTGATATGTTTCAATATAAAAGGCAACAGTTACCGGTTAATTGTCAGAATATCATGGGGAAAAACTATTTTTATCAAAGAGTTACTAACTCATGCAGAGTACACGAAAAAGTATGCAGGAAGGGGGAACTAATGCATTTTGTCATAAATAATGAAGTTGAGAAAGTATCAAAATTCTTACTTCAGTTTCAAATACATTCAGATAATGATTTGGATAGTGCCATTTCATATGCGGAAGAACTTACAAACGTCTATGAATCCGGAAACAAAGATATTGAACCGTTATTAGATTTTCTACTGTTTGTTATCGAAAAATTTGAGGATGAGCACTATCCTGTGGAAAAGGTATCACCCATTGATATGGTAAAATTTCTCATGGATCAACATGGTCACAAACAGAAAGATCTGACTGATATTGCACCAAAATCGGTCATCAGTGAAATATTAAGTGGAAAAAGACTCCTGAATAAAAACCACATAGAAAAACTTGCTGAGAAATATCATGTAAGCCCGGCTGTTTTCTTTTAGAGATTTATCCAAACTGAATATTTTAGCCCTTATTCGTATTGTCCAAACTCCCTACCCGTATCATACATAGCCAGCACATTCTCAAGCGGGGAATTGTCCTGAATACTGTGGGCCGGAGACAGAAAATATCCTTTATAAGGCATCATCACCTCCAAAGTATGCTTCACCTGATTCTCAACATCTGCAACCGAACCGAATGAGAGTTCATTGGTGGTGCTGATACAGCCGTGAAAGGAGGCCCAGGTTCCAAAATGTTCTGTAAGATATTCCGGATTCATATTATGACACTCGGGCTGCAGGGTATCAAAGGCTGATACTCCGGCCTCTATATAGGCTTCATAGGACCAGCTGCTGGAACCGCACGTATGGATCATGACCGGCAGATTATGGGATTTAGCCAATTCAATAAAGGGTATCTGACAAGGGAGAATATGCTTTTGAAACATATCCATACTGATCATCGGACTATCCTGAGTTCCCAGATCCTCACCTATCCACATATATTCTATAGAGTTTCCAATCTTCTCCAGCTCCCGTTCCGTCTTCTCCAGTTGGATTGCCAGAAATCGATCAATAAGGAGCAGGCCGGCAGGATCATCTATAGCCAGGTCAACAAACATCTGGTCCATGCTGCGGAAAAAGCCGGCAGTATTCATGATGCAGGCCAATCCGGGATTTCCGACATGCATACCATAGTTCCGGTACTCGCTGCAGATATCCGGCAGAACATCATAATCATAATCATCGACCGAGGGCATAGGCCACTGTGCCACAGTCTCTTCGTCAGCCGTTTTCAGAGGAAAGTCACAGAAATCCCAATACCCACCGGCAGCGTGTTCCACCCACCGGGTTCGCCAGCCAAACTGGGGATCTACCTGCCTTTCCGGCAACTCCTGGTGCAGGCGGGGTCCAATATAAGGAGCTCCAATCGCTCTGAGGTCAACACCTAAAGCCTGACGCAACCCCTCATCATCGTTACCTTTCAAACGGTAATGGTTCTTCAGCTTCAGGTCAATTCCCGGATTGGAGAGATAATTTACCGGCACACGATCGGCTTTTTCCCGGTACAAGGTATTTTGCACTCGTTCTCTGGAATTCATAGCATACTTCCTTCTTTCTTTGTGCAAGTAGTTCCGTAAAACCATACTGAAATTCACAAGGATACTATATCATAACTTTCATGCCATTTTTATGGATTTTTAGTCCATTATACAGGATAATTAGTTCATCTCCTGTCACCCTTAAAAAGGAGGATCAGATCGATTCACTAGCCCATTCAGCAGTAACCTATGCCAACACTTTCAAATTTGGACCTGCTATGACTATTCACAACCCGGAAGTCTACAGCCGGATGTTTCTCTGGTGTGTAGAAGGATCCGGGATTGTTACAGCCAATGGTAATCAATACAGATTCACTGCGGGTCGTTTCCTCATTCTGCCCTGGAAACATGACATTGCCTACAAAGCCGACAGCCGGACTCCCTTTACGGTAGCAGGAGTGCACCTAATCCCCTGGTATGATCCTTCTGTTCCATACAGAGCGGATGTAGCCCACCGAAACAGCTTTGTCTGGTGGGAGGGTGAAGCGCTTCGCGATGTGGAAATCCCCCTCCTCAAAGGAATAGTAAGCAGTCATCTGAATAGAGATACACGAAGACTTGAACACCTGGCTGCTCATGCCATTGAGCTCTTTCATCTGAATAGGTTGACGAGAAAGACTGCTCAATCCATGGCAACCCTATTCTGGGAAGAACTGCTCTTTATTGCTGAAGGGCTGCAGTATGATCTGAAGAATAGTGAATCAGCCCGGCTTGAACGAATTACCCGGTATGTCAGGAGGAACATGGAAAAGGAGATTTCCATTGAGCAGCTGTGTGATGTTGGCGCGGTAAGCCGCTCGACCCTGCGCCGGTTGTTTGTCAAATCGGTGGGGGTGGCTCCCTACGTCTGGATTCTGCAGACCCGGCTTGAACGGGCCCGCTATCTGCTGAGGACCACTTCCGATTCGGTTTCGCAGATAAGCCTGCTGGCAGGTTTTCAGGATCCGTCATATTTTGTTCGTAAATTCCATCAGCAGGAGGGTATTACACCGCATCGGTATAGGATAACAACCGGAAAAATTTGATTATATTCATTGTCGATATGCTCATTAAACAGGATCTGTTATAACCGGCAATAGTAATTTTACCCGTGTATAGGAGCCGATCTCACTTTCATATTCAAGGTTTATGATTTTATCTGCAGTCTCCATACTCATACCGTAACCATTATCTTCAACGGTAAAATAGAGCTTTGTTTGCTTTTGAATACCGGTAATGGTGATAAGCTTCTCCCCATATAGTACCGGAAGCAGATGTGTTGCCGGTCAGGAAAGCGTCAGCCTACCCTGAATTTTAGGTTTGAAGATCAGTACTGCCGCCGATAACAGAACAACCGGTTCCCAGCTCTCGGAACGAATTATCTCCTGCTGTAGTGCCAGAAGAATCTTTGGGGGGATGGTATTTTCTTTAAAACTGGAAAGCTCCTGTCGGATATAGGCAATATCACGCCCCTCGACTGCTTTGCATATGGCAGTATGTGATGCCCGCCAGCTTCTGCTCTGCCGGGTGATATAGGCCAGCAAAGCCCCCCGATTGGAGTGCCCATCGGTATACTCTATCAGCCAGCTGTTCGGCAATCCATACCAGATACAGAGATCGTTCAGCAGCTCATAGCGCTCTATCCGGGCAGTCATCAACCGGAGAAAGGCCAGTATCTCCCCGGCGGCTTCATAACAGTCAAGCTGAATCAGGGCCTTGCAGGCCGAAGCGCGCAGATGCTGTGCCGTATGAGGAGCCTGCCTGAAAAGCTTCAGAATCGACGGGATTGCCTTGTGGCTGCCGATCTTAGCCAGGGCTCTGACGGCCATTGCCTTCACCCTATCTGACTGTCCTTCGGTTGTCCTGCGGATTAAAGCATCTTCGGCCTCTTTCAAGCCGATTTCACCTAACGCCCAGGCAATATGATCGTGCAGGGAACGATAACCCTCATGCTCCAACAGCCTGAGAAGCATCTGCACCGATGAGGGTGATTTTGATAGTGCCCGTACTGCCTGAACCTTAACATCATATGAGGGATCTGAGAGCATCTTGTGCAGGGTGTCGTGTTTCAAGGGGCTGTTGACTGTATGCAGACGCTGAACCACTGTGGATCGGGTAACCTCATTACCATGGAACATATTTCTCGAGAGCAGCATGGAGCGCAGCGAACCGGTCTTGAGGGCCGAGAAGAAATCAACTACACCGTAATAAGCTCTCAGATTTGGCATCTTCCTAATTGCCAGTATAATGAGCAGCTGGAAAAAAGCTGCTGCGAAAATTAGATAGAGCTTGATATAATCAACCTGTATCACATCCCTGAACTCCCACAGGATACCGGCAGGGATGGCAATCTTCTCCAGAAAGAATCCATTAACCATTGACTGCAGTGCCGCTATTATAACTGTAGCAAAAGAGAAGAGACTCATGGCTGTCAGGGAGTTTTCACTTGTGGTATGGGCATGCTGTATCGATACCATGGCAATACCGGCGCCGGACTGGACCGCACCATAGAGCAGGCCACTGGCTAGAAGCACCACAATCGATACCATATCAGCGGTATTGGCGGAGTAAAATCCCATCCAGGCCGATGATATGGGTCGCAGCAGCAGATATATCGGGGACAGCAGCATACTGATGATACAGAGGCCGATCAGCATCGGTTTGAAGCCGATAGCATCGGCTATCCGTCCCCAGATAAGCAGTGACAATGTAGAGCCGGCTATGGTCATGAAGGTGTAGATGGTGATCAGGCTTGAAGGTATATTGAGCATCTGTCTGAAATAGAGAATCAATATGGGAAAAAGGGAGAACTGGAAGCAGAAAAAGATCAATAGAGGCCGTCTCAGAAGGCGGGAAGTTTTCAGTGTTTTCCACAGGTTTCGCATCTCTCCCCTGGATGCTGCGGTTTTTTCCGGCTCCTCTGTCTCAATCTCCGGAACCCTGCGGATCCAGAATATATAGTTTGCCAGGCCAAGCAGGGCAATACCCAGAAGAACCCTGTACTGGGAAAAAGAGATCGATTCCTCGATGAAGAAGGGAATTACAGCCGTAATGATCATCGTTGTCAGTGTGAAGGTGAAGCGCATCCGTGAAAAAAAACGCCCCCGGTTCTCATTTGTGGTGATATCACGCAGCAAAGGCTGCCAGACGGTCCCGCCCCCCAGCTGTCCTGCAATTGAAAACAGGATCAGCAGACTGAGATAGAGCGAGAATGAGAGTGAAGAGAGGGGTATCAGCATCAGGACAGCAATGACCCCCATTTTACATATTGAGGAGATTATCAGCATCTTCACATACCCGATGCGTCGAATCTTCGATAATATGGGAAATCGTATAAATGCCACCATGGGTATGATGGCAAGGATTGAGGCAATTCGCATCGGGGAATAACCCAGCACATCATTGGCAAAGAGCTGCATCAAGGCTCCGGTAGTGATGTACATAATTACCCGTGTGAATAACTGTCCACGTATCACATTCTGCTGCCCAATTTCAGAGAGATAGGGAGTGATCACTTTAAATTTTGCCATTAGATAACTATATCAGAAAATGAAAATTTAATGTAAGCAGATTACTTGCCTCTCCTTCACATCAGGTGAAATAGGTACGTCCCCGCAGCCGGTCGGGAGCTATACCCAGCACTTTCTTGAAGACCCGGGAAAAGTAGAAAGGATCACTGAACCCGCATGCATAGGCAGTCTCGGCAACAGAAAGTCCCTGTGAATGCAGCAATTGATACCCATGAATAACCTTCTCTCGATGTATACAGGCAGAGGTGCTTATTCCAAGCTCCTGCTTGAAGAGTGTATTCACATACTCCGGGCTGAGATGAAATATCTCTGCCAAAACCTGCCGATTCATTCTATCGGCTATATGTTCCCTGATATAGGCCAGCATGTGCTGCATCCGCTCCGATACCTGCAGGCTGTTTCCAGGTGATTTTGCTGCACAGCGCAACCAGATTTCACGGCAGCAGGTTACCGCCAGCTCGGTGCTGTAGGCATCATAGCTGTTAAATAGGGTGTTGCAGCGATAGAATAGCTCATCCATATAGGTAAAATTATCGGAAAAGTCAATTATGCTCCTGGGTTTAGGATCAAGGCTGATCAAACCCGTGGACCAGGGATAACCGCCGTGAGGCAGGCAGTGAATGCAGGAGAAGGCCCACTCCGTCTCCGGTGAGTAGAGGGTATGTTCCTCTCCGGGAGGAATGATGAGTATCATGCCCGGAAGGCAATCAAGGGTTTCGTTTATTCCTGACTCATAACTGAATACCCCTTTCCTGATCAGTATCAGTTCAAAATCATCATTGATTCTCGGTCCCCATGACATGGGATCACAGCTGCCAATGTAATTGACAATATTGAGAACAGGGAGGATATTTGCAATAGGAACAATCTTATTATAGTCCATGCTTTTGTAATATATATCCATTTACCTATTTTGTGAAGGGGTGTATGATCTTACTCTAATTGAATTCTGGGGTTTTTATGAAAAACAAAGACAATGCCATGGCAGTACTGCATTATGAAGATTACTCTGCCCTTCCAATAGTTCATTTCGGTTTCTGGACTGAAACATTGCAGAAGTGGGCTGCTGAAGGACATATAACAAAAGAGGAGGCTGACAGTTGGACAGACTGCAGTGATGCCGATATCCGCATCGGCAGAGCCCTTGGATTCGATTACAACTGGAGTCAGAATTTCGGACCGTTCTACCGTCTGGATCCCCCTTTCGAGAGAAAGATTCTTGAGGAAGATGCTGAAGGGAACATGAAGGTACTCAACATTGATGGAGTCATCGTCATGGAGAAACGGGATGTAGTTTCAATCCCCACTGAAGTAGACCACTATTTCAAGGGGCGCAGGGAGTGGGAAACAGATTTCAAAAATCGTCTTCTCTATTCCGACAGAAGGATTGCCGGCTCCCGGGTCCCGGCCGGAGACCATACGAGGATGCTTGATGAAGGCGGCTGGGAATTCCTGAAAGACAATTCCGGAAGAACTCGTCCATTAGGTCTTTTTGCAGGCAGTCTTATCGGTTTCATCAGGGATTTCGTGGGGGTGGAGAACCTGAGTTACCTGACCATTGATGATCCCGAACTCCTGGAAGAGATGGTGAATCATGTGGCCGATCTCAGTTACAATACCGTAAAATCGATCCTGGAAAATGGAGCAAAATTCGAATACCTACACTTCTGGGAAGATATATGTTTCAAAAACGGGCCGCTTATTCACCCCACGTTCTTTCGGGATGTGGTTGGCCCTCATTACAAGAGAATCACTGATTTGGCAGCCTCTTATGGAGTTGATATCGTATCTGTTGACTGTGACGGTATGATCGATCACCTGCTCCCGGTCTGGCTGGAAAATGGCGTAAACACCATTTTCCCATCGAGGTGGGTACCTGGCATGCCAGTATCGCACCATGGAGAGAACAGTATGGGAAAGATTTACGTGGTGTCGGCGGTATGAATAAGACTCTTTTTGCCCATGACCGCAAGGCGATTAAGGCCGAAATTGAACGTCTCAAACCTCTGATAGATCTTGGAGGCTATATCCCCTGCCCCGATCACCGGATCGCACCCGATGCCGAATGGGATAGCGTCCGTTATTACTGCGATTTAATGCGCAGGAATTTCGGGTAGTGCCTCTGCAAAGCTGAAAAGCTGAAAAGCATATGATTATTGTGACCAGTGATACTGTTTTCTGGCAATACCCTGTTCAGGTCTATTCAATCATTGAACCGGCAATACAGCTTTGTAAAATTCTTCAACTTTCCTTCCTGAGCTCCCGGGGTGAGGCTCCGGTCAGCTCCTTGAACTTCCTGTTGAAGAATGAGATATCATTGAAACCGCTGGAATGGGCAATCTCAGTGATTGATTCTGTTGTTGTTGTCAGCAACAGACTGCTTCTTTCTATTCGTTTCATGAGAATATAGGCAAAGATGGTTTTCCCGGTGGTCTTCTTGAAATTAGCGCATAATGCTGCCCTGGATATACTGAACTTACCAGTAAGAGCATCGAGGGTATATGGCTCCAGATAATGGGTATCAAGATAGGAGACAACCTGCATGATCTTTTCACTCTGGTGATTCTGCATCCGGCTGATTGATATATGCCCGTTCTCAACAATCTCCCTGATCATCTGCATAAATATCAGCTGCAGCAGCTCATAGCAGATCTCTATCCTGCCATATCTTTCTGAACTCTGTTCCCATAATAGCTGCTTCAGCAGGGTGGTGATAATCCCGGGATGGGTACAGTTAATCTGGATTCCATTCTCACGTAAGGCTGCAAATCCCTGCTGCAGGGGCAGCAATATCTGTAGGTACTTCAGAAATTTTTCCGGCAGTGCCGGAAGGGGAAATATTTTTGGATTGATGAAGAGATTGATAATATCCATCTTATCGGTGGAAATGATGTTATGAGGAATCCCGATGGGAGTTATTCCTACCGATCCGGGCTGGACGGCAAACTGATTATCGGCAATAAAGTGGGTGCCACTCCCCGCAATAAACCAGGAAAAGAGGATTACATCCAGAGCATGCGGATTCCTGGTTGTATTGATATAAACAGGGTGATGCTGAACGGCAAATCCATATATATCCAGAGAAGGAAGCAATTCATGCAGACCAGTTAGTATTTTCATATTTAAAGATTATATACGCAAAATTCAATAATATATACCAATTATTATCTATTTTTTCATACTATAATCTTTCCAATCACGACAAAGTAGAAAATCATACCAAAGGAATTAACTATGGAAGCTATGAATGTAAAGGAACGGTTTCATGCATCTTTACATGGAGAGCCGGTGGACAGGCTGCCGATTATTGAATGGGCTGCCTGGTGGAACCAGACGGTGGATCGCTGGAAATCTGAAGGGCTACCTACAACTGATCGTTACGAAATGTATGCGTACTTTGGCCTTGATATGTACCGCGAGACTGCTTGCCATGCTCAGACAGCAGCAACGCCGCATCCTGCATCCCATAGTGCCGGTATTGCGGCCTCTGGAGAGGAGTATGAAAAGGTGCTTCCTACTCTCTACAAACCCTTTGAATTCAGCGCTGAGGAGAAACAGTGGATCAAGGATAATGAAGAGGGAAAGAATATATTCCGTTTCGGTATGCAGGGCTTTTTCTGGTATCCCAGGCAGCTCTTCGGTATTGAAGAGCATCTCTATGCCTTCTATGACCAGCCCGAACTGATGAATAGGATGAATGAAGATCTTTGTAACTATCTCTGCCGCACTCTCGACTACGTTCTGGATCACATAGAGCCGGACTTTATCACCTTTGCCGAGGATATGAGCTATAACCATGGACCCATGGTAAGCCGGGAACAGTATGAAACCTATATTCTTCCCTATACCAAACGGGTGATCAGCAAATTAGAGGGTACTAAAACGCATACCATCATCGATTCCGATGGTGATATCACCACTCCCATTCAGTGGTTCCAGGAGGCTGGATTAGGTGGGGCACTTCCTCTGGAACGACAGGCCGGCGTTGACATAAACCAGCTGCAGGAAAAATACCCCGGATTCAAGTATATCGGCCATTTTGATAAGATGATCATGCACAAAGGTGAGGCGGCTTTACGTAAGGAGTTTGAACGAGTTATTCCGGCTGCAAAAAAGGGCGGATTTATCATCAGTGTTGATCACCAGACCCCACCGGAGGTCTCAATGAAAGATTACAAGCTCTATATTAAGCTCTTCAAGGAGTATGCTGCCTGCTGATAGGTCTCTGGTTGTAATATGACACTATTAAAATAGTGAACCACCCCATAAATAGTCCAGAAATGAGGTGTAATGTAATACAAGAATACCATCTTCTGTTTCCCTGTCATGTGTATCCATCGAAACTATTATCATTTTCTTTACTTCAGGATGCTCTTTTTTTAACTCACGTAATCCTTTTAGATGCTGTGACTTGATTTTCTCTGATGATTTTGATTCAATGGCGCAGTCAATATGATTAACAATAAAATCTACTTCAACACCTGATGATAACCGCCAATAGTAATAATCTGCAAATTTTTCACAATATGAGTTATAACAGCATAATTCATGAAAGATCCAATTTTCAAAAGCTTTTCCAATTAGTTCTGATTTAACCTGGATCTCCCCTCTTTTTGCCAGGAAATTTACTACACCAACATCAAAAAAGTAAAATTTTGGAACATTTGATATTCTTCGTTTAGGACGTTTTTTGTAAGAGGGTAAAAAGCGGCCAAGTAAAGTATCAGTTAATATTTCAAAATACCCTTTGATCGTGGAGCTGGCTATACCAACGTCTCGGGCGATGGTTGAATAATTTAATAATTCTGTATCAGAAAGAGCTGCAATATTTAGAAATTCAGAGAAACCAGGCAGGTTTCTCACTAGCCCCTCAGCGGCAATTTCTTCTTTTAAGTATTGGGCAATATATGAATTGAGGAGTCTTTTTGGATTTTTGCTTTGATAGATTGGAGCTATATATCCTTGATTGAGTAATTTGAGAAAATCCAGATCATCTGCAATTTCTCTGGCTGACAACCCATACAGTTCATATTTTACCCCTCTACCACCTAGTAGATTTGCATGACCTCTTTTTACTTTCCGGGCACTGGATCCACATAATGCGAAATGTATACCCTCATTCTCAATTAACCAGTGTACAACATCCAGCAGCTGCGGTAGTTTTTGAATTTCATCAATAACCACAAATTCAACTTTTTTCAGTTTGACTTCTTCAATTAATTGTTCAGGATTTGTGAGATATGTTCTATATACATCAGGCAGCAGTAAATCAATCCAGAATGCATCTGAAAAATGCTTTTTTAAAAGAGTAGTTTTTCCTGCCTGTCTGGGACCCCATAAGAAGAATGTTTCGTCATGAGTTAATGTCAGCAACCGTATGTATTTTTGCATCATAAAACTAATATATCATGTAATTTTAGTTTTGTATACTAATTTTACATAGCTAATATAAGAGCTTCCGGTAAAGTGCCGAAGGGAGCAGCACTAACGCAGTATGATCCTGAATATCCCTACATCATTGCGATGTATGATCTGGCGGATGGCAAGGTGATGTCGGGCTAAGAGATACTGCTCTTTATCTGCTCCTTATTAAGACCGTTGATACGGTATCACAGGATCCTGGTTGGTCCAAAAAGTCAATTGACATCCCGGATAAATGAATCTAGAATATAATCCAATTCTAAAAAGGAAAGGTCGATGATTATATAACTATATATTTCTTTAGCAAATAGAACACGATACAGATGAGGATGAACTGATATATCTGTGCGAGCGTGGTATGTTAAAGTAGCCAAATAGTTATATATTGACTTAAACCAGATTAATTCTTACAATCGGATACTTTACCTGTTCCTATACACATTCTTTGATTCAGTTCTCATTATTACAGAAGAAAAAGAGGAACGTATGAAAATTACACAATTAAAGTATGATGCAAATCGGGACTATCTGCGGGTGAGAAATTTTCTAAAAACCAATCATTACCGCAATGGCAAACCCTGGAACTGGGGTTTGGAACGGTGGAACTGGGGAAGATATCATCCGAGTATGTTCTGTGAACAGGATCCTGAAAAAACAGCTGCACAAATTGCCTATTGGGAATCCGCTGTAAGAATTTGGGAGAATAGCAATGGGAAAATAAGTGCTATGGCCCATACTGAATCTCCCTTTGTAGATGGAGAGGTCTTTATTCAACGGGTAACGGATTCAGATATTGTTCTGGATGAGATCTTTGCCTATATCGAAGAAAACTTAGCCCATCCAAATACAGGGTCAATTCAGCTGCCCTTCTATGAATACGATGAGGTGTTGTCAAAGAAGGCCAAAGAGTGGGGATATATCAGAGATGAGAAATCCTGCTGGCATAATTCTGAATTTGACCTGCAGCACATCCCGCAGCCTGATCTGAAACCGGGATTCACTATACACTCGATGGATGAAAATGGGGATCTTTGCAAATACTGCAAGGGTTCTGCTTTAGGATTCAATCATCCAGATCCTGCCGACTGGTCAACACCTGCAGAGTACCGGGAGGTGCATAAGGCCCCGGATTACAAACCTGAACTCAACCTGTTTGTGGAAAGTCCTGATGGTGAATATGTAAGCTGCGGCTGTTTCTGGTACGATGATGTAAACAGCATTGGATTCCTGGAACCACTCTCCACCCATCCAGAATATAGAAGGATGGGATTCGGCCGGGAACTGGTCTATGAAGGATTACGCAGAGTTAAAAAGCTGGGGGGAACAAAAGCTTATGTCGGTTCATCACAGGATTTTTATAAAGTTATTGGATTTGAGTTGAAATATCCCATGTACCCCTGGAAAAAGAGATTAAAAAAACAGTAGTTGAATATTGATGGAATCTATTGACACCAGTAATTTTCTAAGGCATCATAAGTTTATGACTGATGTTAGACGTAATTTGATAGACAAGGCAAATAAATATCTCGAAGTATTTCCTGTCATAGCCTTGCTAGGGGTGCGTCAATGTGGAAAAACCACTTTGGCAAAACAGCTTCGACCTGACTGGAAATACTTTGACCTTGAAAAATCCACAGATTATGACTTTATAACAGGTGATATTGATTTTTTCTTTAATGAATATAAAAACTGCCTTATTATTGATGAAGCCCAGCAATCTCCGCAGTTATTCAGAGAGTTGCGTGGGTTTATCGATAACAACCGCAATGCAAACGGTCGGTTTATTATAACCGGTTCCAGTTCACCTACTCTGTTACATGCAATAACCGAAAGCCTGGCAGGACGGATTGGGATAATTGAAGTCGCTCCCATGAAACTCAATGAACTGCATGAGAAACCGGTTTCAGATTTCTATAAGATTGTGCAGGAAGGGGTTGATGTAAACTCCCTTGAAAAACTTCAGAATTTAGAAATCTGTTTTTCTTATAATGACGTAATGGAAAAATTTCTTATAGGCGGATATCCGTATCCGGTTCTCAGGAAAGATACAGAAGTTTATGAAATCTGGATGGAGAATTATTTCAAGACCTATCTGCAGCAGGATATACGCGGAAAATTTCCCAAATTGAATGATATAACTTATCGCCGATTTATCAGCATGCTCAGTCAGTTGAGCGGCAGTATAATCAATAAAAATGACCTGGGAAGGACCCTGAATTGTTCGGAAGTAACAATATCCCATTACCTTGATATTGCCGATGGAACATATCTTTGGCGATCTTTGAGCAGTTATGAGAAAAGTGTAAGTAAATCCATTGTTAAGCGCCCCAAAGGTCATCTAAGAGACAGCGGATTGACTAATTTCCTGCTGGGTATTGATACAAGAGAAAAATTAATCTCCTACCCCAGGGCAGGGAATTTGTTTGAGGCTTTTATTATTGAGGAAATACTCGGTGGAATGGAATCTCTCGTTACTTCCGGATGGCAAGCTTTTTATTATCGTACAAAAAATGGTGCCGAAGTTGATCTTGTTCTTAATGGTAAATTCGGAGTCCTTCCGATTGAGATTAAATTGGGAGTCTCGAATACGAAAGCTGATCTGCTGTCATTACAAAAATTTGTAGTTTCCAATGATTTACCTTTCGGGATAGTCATTAATAACAGCAGCGAAATCAGAATGTTGTCCCAAAAGATTATTCAGATTCCTGCCGGGTGTCTATAATCTTTCAGGAATCCAACTGGTCACCCAAATACTTTGTCCACGTCAATTGTCATTCCGGAGAAGCGTATCGACTTCGCCTGCTGACCACGCATATAGACAGCATCAATATCCAACTCGCAATCCTTAAAAGTGTAGATCATAATCGTCTCATTCATCGGATCCACAATCCAGCACTCATCAACACCGCTTTCCATATAGAGTCCAAGTTTTTTGATGCGGTCTTTGCTCCTGGTAGATGGGGATAATATTTCAACCACCAGTATGGGAGTTCCTTTATACTTATCCTTTTCATTGATGTCTTTCTCATAATCACACAGCACAATCACATCAGGCTGCACAACATTGATATCGTCTTCATTTACATCCCGCAGAAGTTTTATATGCTGTCGGATAAGATCGATATCAAATGGAGCCATGAACGGATCACAGGAATCATATTCCTTAAAAAACTGCCAGAAAGCAATATAGAGGATTCCTAATATCCGTTGATGAGTAAAACTCGGAGAGGCCAGGAGAAAAACCTCACCATCAATCAGTTCATACCGATTATCACTGTGTTCCGTCATATCCAGAAATTGCTGATAGGTTACATACCCCTCTTTCCTCGGGCTTGTTCCATAATCAGGGAATGGTTCGCCTGCCTCATACCCTTCTGAGTTCCGGGGATAGTAGAGCAGCATTGCCTGCTTTTTACCGTTTCTGGTAACTACAATATTCTCCACTTTGCAGAGTTTCAGATACTTTCCGAAATTATTCTGTATCTCGGTTGCTGAGACATACATACTGCACCCCCTGATCTGTTAATTTTAGCTAACTTAAGTGTATTATATATTCATATTAGCTATTTGTAAACTGTATTAGCTAATATATATAACAATTGTTTGAATATCAGATTCTACCGCATGGAGATATTGGGCAACAGAAAAAGCTGATGCACGGCACTGTGAGGTACTGAGTCTTTCTGGAAAATGTAACTATCCGGTAATATTTACAGATGCAGGGCGGGCAGCTGTGCAGATTCTATAACTTCTCTTCCTATCTCAAGATCAATTCAGCCAGGGGCTGTCTACTGCAGCCGGGTAGAACAACTGCTGACCATTCCGGGTAAAATCACTGATCGTTTTCTGCCCTGTTATTGAGGTTAAATAAGCAATCAACTGCATTGCCTCTTCATAATTTACATGCGGATGAATATTTGGATTTACCGCTATGATTCTATATGGATTGTAAAGTCGTAAGTCGCCCTCTACCATCAGCTCAAGATCGAGTGAATCCTGAAGAGAAATATAGGTGCCTCTATCGGTAAGAATATATCCCTGCATATCATCAGCCATAGTAAGAGAAACGGCCATCCCCTGACCTACTTCACGATACCATGATCCGGAGGGTTCAATTCCTGCTTCATACCAAAACTCTTTTTCCCTAATATGCGTTCCGGACTCATCCCCTCTTGAAATAAATAGTGATTCAGTTTCCCGAATATTAAAGAAAGCTGCATCTACATTTTTGAGATTCCGAATTCCCGCAGGATCCTCAGATGGTCCAATGATAATAAAATCATTATACATCACTTCCTGACGATTCACCCCAAACCCCTCTTCCACGAATCTCTCCTCAATATTCTCTGCATGAACAAAAAGCAGATCGACATCCCCATGCTCTCCAAGTCTTACAGCTTTCCCGGTACCGACCGACAACACATCAACCGCAACACCCGTATGCTGAAAAAAAACATGTATGAGAACATCGAGTAATCCAGAGTTATCAATAGTAGTTCCTGAAGCAAGGGTTAAGCGCCTGCCCGGTTCTTCATCACCATTGGCCCGGAGTGCTGCAGAGGCAGTAATAAGACAAAAGAAAACAAGCAGCAATCTTCTGGTAAAAGTAATCATTGATTCTCCATCATGAAATCGGTACGCATGCGTATAACCAGTTTTACCATTATATACACGTAAATACAATGGATTTCAATAACGCATCAGCTAAATCCACCTACTCATACACCCAATTTTGGTTGCAAAACCGGTGCTCATATACTAACTTATAAGTATGACCAACTTTATTTCAGGATTACTGCTGGTATTTCATTTCTCATTGATTTTCTCGATAACCTTACTCTGTTCCATTCTCTACTACCGAACTCGTGATCTGCATATCAGTCGATTCCTCAGGGCAATGATTCCCCTATTCCTGTTTACCCTCATCTACTACCTGTTCTACCATACTGGTAACTGGATAGACATCATGTCCTCATCAGCAGCGGAGGGATTCTCTCTCTACCTGCTTATCGCCGCATGCCTCTCCCTGGCAGCCTATATTCGGGGAGTAGTACTCTACCTCATATCTCTTCTTGTTCCTGAAATTGAAAAGAGAAAAATCCCGCTGCTCGTAACGAATACACTCATAATCATATTCCTGCTGTTCAGCCTCTTTTTTCTCATCCTGCTGAATCGGGCAAGCTGGGTACAGGCACTCTCGACAACACTAAACGATATGTTCCTCTACAGCAGTATCCTGCTGATTATCCCCACTATTTTTGCCTCTATCTACCTGAGGAAGAATAAGGGAAATGAGAATTACCGGCTGCTATCAGAGATTATGATTGCCTTCTACCCGATGGCAGTCACATTACCACTAGATCTGATTTTTTTCAGAGATTCGCCGTTTAAATTGACATTAATCACCCACTCACTCTTTAGTATCTTTGTATTTTTCTATATTGTCCGCCACTATATGATCAATTATGAGCCGGAACCCATCAGCCTGCATGATGAAATAGCAGCATTTTATGCCGACCATGCGGTTAGTCCACGGGAGCAGGAGATCATTTCCCGGGTAATTGAGGGGAAATCAAATCGGGAAATCGGTGAAGTGCTCTTTATCTCTGCAAATACCGTTAAACCCCATATCAGGAACATCTACAAAAAACTCGGTGTCTCAAACCGTGTACAGCTGGTTCATGCCATCAAGGTAAACCGACCGGAAAAGCAGGTCACCCGTTTGGGGTAGTGCATAATACTCCGTCAGAACCCACCTAATCATTACATTACACGATATCATTCCACACCCTCCCACTATATTCTTAGCATAGATACTCTAATTAAAATGCAGCGAAGGCAGATTGATCTTCAGGGAGCCGATACGTATGAACAAAAAAAATGCATCTAAAAAAACTGTTTTTATGACTGGATCAACAGGGAACATGGGATCTGAAGCCCTCCGTATGCTGACAAATTCCAGGTCTGGTCAATATAATCTTCGATTATTGATCCTTCCGGACAAATTAAGTAAAAAAAGAATCAAACCCTATCTTGGGCAGGACAACATAACTATCATTTGGGGTGATGTAACCCGTTATGAAGACGTCCTTGCCGGAGTAACCGGTGCTGATTATGTACTGCATGTCGGAGCTTTGATCCCCCCCGCCTCTGAATACAAACCGGAACTTGCCCGGAAGGTGAATTACGGCGGGACCCTCAATGTTATTAAAGCAGTTAAAGCTCAACCAAATGTCGATGATATACGATTGGTATTTATTGGAACCGTTGCCGAGGTAGGAAGCAGACTTCCACCGGTACACTGGGAACGGGTCGGTGATCCTATCATGATAAGCCGGTTTGATGTATATGCCGAAAGCAAAGTTATGGCCGAACGTGCGGTTATTGAGTCCGGAATACCCCACTGGGTATCGCTCAGACAGACTGCTATGCTGCACTTTAACCTCTTCAAACATTTAGACCCGATCATTTACCATCATCCGCTTAATACGCACATGGAGTGGATAACTGCAGCTGATTCAGCCCGGGCACTGGTAAAGATATGCGAGAAGGATGATGTACCGGAAAACTTCTGGCGACGTGTCTATAATATTGGCGGTGGTGATGAGTTCAGAAAAACAAATGCAGAGTTCATGGAGAACGGTTTCAAATTGATGGGTATCAGGAACTTCCGAAAAGTAGTTAACCCCAACTGGTTTGCCACTGAAAATTTCCATGGGTGCTGGTTCCTGGATTCTGATGTACTCAACTCAATTCTGGATTACCGGCATGATACGTATGACGGTTTTTTCAGGGATGCGGAAAAATCCCTTACCCGCTCCAAACGGATTCTCCGATTTATTACCAAACTAATACCTTCGTTCATTATTAAATACTTTGTAATGCGCCCGATTGCAGCTGCCCCCCACGGAACACTTCACTCACTGAAGGCAAATACAATTGAAACAATAAATGCTTTCTGGGGTTCAATGTCCATCTGGTTAAAACAACCCAAACAGTGGAAAAGAATAAAAATCGACAGAGATCCCCCGGCAATAAAGATATTTCACGGATATAATGAGGAAAAAGTAATTGCTCTTCTTGATATTAAAGATATGCACAGTGCTGCTGTTTTCAGAGGGGGGATGTGTCTTTCAGAAACGATGGAACAGGGGAATATATCAACCCCGCTGTCATGGGAATGCAGTTCAGGCCATATATTCTCTGCAAGCCCCCGTCTTATTCTCCATACCGGACACTGGTGCCCCTACTGTGACATTAATTCTGCTGATTACTCTGAATTGGGAAACAGTAACAGTTTTCTGGGTCAGGTAACAGCTAAGTCGGCATCGAGAACAGCTCCGGGGAAAGATATAATCACGGTATAAAACATAAGAACTGATACGAACCTTGTGGGAAGGAAAGTAGAGTAACATCCTTGAGGATAAAAACATAATAGGTGTAATAGTTTGCAGAAAAGCAGTAATGAGAATAATTCTGTTAAATTGTTATTGGAATGACTTTTATTCTATAATTTCCCACAAGCTTCGTTACACTTAATAATAAATACTTATATAAGCTGGACAAAACAAACAATCAACGCAATACTGTTTTAACAGGATACAGGTGGAAAGAAAAACAATAGAGCTGACAAACAGATTTCAAAGATTGAGTCTCAATGATAAATTTACCGTGATAACTCTTTGGGTACAGTTAGCCTGTATGGATATCAGACTGAAGCTGCTTCCTCACAAGTGGAATTCAGGGCTGCTTTATCAAAAATCCATATCTATAGAACCGGATGATTCGGGTAAGAAAATAATCAATAATCTTATCCACCTGGTGTCCATTGCTGCGGACAGACCTCTGCTGTTCAATATGACCTGCCTGCGTCGGTCACTCGTTCTACGAACAAGGCTGAAAAAGGTAGGTGTAACCGCCACTCTCGTCTTTGGGGTGGGGAAAAATATTAAAAAATCTGAATTAAATGGATCATTCTCTGCTCATGCATGGCTTGAAGCAGGTTCGCTGATCATTGACAGTTTGTCTGATCCTGCCGGATTAAGCAGGTTTAATTAAAACGACTCCAATTGGTCAAATATTCACAAACCATTGGTTTTCTTATTATTCTAAAAACACCACACTTCGTACCACCAGCTAAAGTTTTCATTTATATTACGGTTTTAGAATGATAATTTATGGTATAATTTACCTAGTAGAAGTGAAATCAAGAGAGGTTCAGCATGAACGAAATAAAGGATTGGGGAATAAAAGTCTGCGCATCTGTTGAGCAGGTATTTTTTGGAAAGCATGATGTAATTGAAAAAATCCTGGCATCCGTGCTCTGCCGCGGTCACATATTGATTGAAGATGTACCCGGTGTGGGAAAAACCATTCTTGCCCGCGCTATTGCGGCAAGTCTCGGTGGAACCCTTTCACGCATACAGTGCACCCCGGATCTGATGCCGGCCGACATCCTGGGAATATCAATTTTCAACCCCCCAAAAGGGGAATTCACCTTTCGCCCCGGACCCATTGAGGCAAACGTTGTATTAGTTGATGAGATTAATCGTGCCACCCCGCGTACCCAATCGGCTCTTCTGGAGGCGATGGCAGAAGGACAAGTATCCATAGACAATACTATTCGCCCCCTGCCGAAACCTTTCCTTCTCCTTGCAACAGAGAACCCCATAGATTTTGAAGGAACATTTCCTCTGCCGGAAGCTCAAAAAGACCGTTTCTTTCTCTCCCTTACCGTTGGATACCCCTCACGTGAGTCAGAGGAGATGATACTCGATTCCCAGAACAAAGAGCTCTCACACCCGGTTGAGTCTGTTACTGCGGTATCATCACCGGAGGAGGTCCTTCGTTATCAAAAAGATATACTCTCTGTCTATGTCAGCGGAGAACTCCGCGGCTACATTCTTGATCTGGCAGAATCCACACGAACCAGCAGCCTGTTGAAACTTGGAGTATCCCCCCGGGGAAGCCTGGCACTTTTCAGAGGAGCTCAGGCACTGGCGGCATTGAGAGGCCGGGATTTTGTGGTGCCGGAAGATATCCGGGAACTTATCCTTCCGGTATTCTTAAAACGTATCATACTGAAACCCGATCAGCTGCTCAAAGGTATAACAGAGTCGATTGCAGTTCAGCGAATTACTGATCAGGTGACTGTTCCAATACCGGGGAAACAGGACTCATGAGATTGAAGAGGAAGCTGCTGCTTCCGCTTATGCTGCTTTGTATCAGTCTGGTTTTTTACCCCTACTGGCTGATTCAGTTCATCCTGATCATGTATGTAATAGTAACGGGTCTATCCTGCCTCTACGCTAAAGCAATTCAGAAAAGCATTTCAATTGTTCGGGAGCAGGATACTATACGTATTGATGCGTATGAACCTATCACCCTTGTAACTACCATAAGAAATACCAGCCGCCTGCCCCTTCCGTGGCTGCACTATACCGATAATTCCAGAAATCTGTTTTTTGAACACTTTCCAAAACAGATGATCAGTCTGCACCCTAATGAGCAGATGAAGATATCCAACACTTTGAAGGGATATCGCAGAGGTGTCTATAGTGCAGGGCCGATTACCCTTTCAGGCAGGGATCCACTGGGAATATTCCCCTGGGAAATGCAGTTCCCTGAGACAACGGTTGAAATAATTATCTACCCTGAAATTGTATCATTTCAGCGTCCGCTGAAAAAAGGTGTTACCGGCGGTCCTTCAACTGTCAACGATAAAGTCTACGAAGATCACAATCAGTACAGAGGGCTTCGCGAGTATTTACCCGGAGACTCGCTCCGAACCATAAACTGGAAAGCTTCAGCCAGGTTTGCCAAACTGCAGACCATGGAGTACAGCAACACCTTATCAGCACCTGCCTGCATCCTTCTCGACCTGACAACCGCCGGGTATCCCGCAAGACACCGCAATGCATGGATTGAGCGTGCAATTTCCACAGCCGCATCCTTAGCGGCCTCCTACTGCGGCACTGGCCAGCCGGTAGGATTCATATCAAACGGGAAACTTGCTTCTGCAGAGGAAAACAGCATTCAGCTGCAGCCGGCATCGGGATATGCGCAGGCTGATGCAATACTTTCAGCTCTTGCCCCTGTGTCGGTCAGCGAAAACCCGGAAGAGATCCTACCTCTATTTATGCAGACGTATGGTATATCTAATAGAAATATCAGACTTTTTTACATCGGCCCGCCGCCTTCTGAAGAGACGCTGAAACTCCTGCTGTTTCTTCGCAGCCGGGGATTTTCGATTGAATTCTTCTCATGTTCAGACCAAAAAATTGATCGTGCTCCGCTCCTGCAGTCAGGAATTGAGATCTATCCGGTGATAGAGTTCGGTCCTGAAATAATTCATCCTGACAGAACCGCTGGAAATCCATTGAAGGAGTCCCGGGGATGGTAAAAAAGCAGAGCATATTAAACACCACTACGTTATCTGGGGCACCAATGACTGCCGCTGCTTTTCTGCTTCCCTTTCTCACCCTCACAAGCATCTTTCTTATGCTGCAGAGTGTCGGGGTTCAAATTCCACGATTCTGGGCATATATCCCCTTCTCTCTCTGCGTTGGCTGTATGGAAATCGTAAGCGGAGTTTTTCTGGGTGAGCGGAGAAGACAAACTACAACCCTGGCTG
Source organism: Bacteroidota bacterium (assembly GCA_013202335.1). Next base: position 3,873 of record JABMQR010000184.1, on the reverse strand, counting down.
AGGCAAGAAGGCATATTATCGCCGCAGCTGTAATGCTCGGTATAGCAATACTATTAACCGGAAAAGATAATTTTCTCTTTATACCGATAACAGGGATTTTTGTTATTCAGTGGTTGATAACCGGTAAAATCAGGCGAATGAGCGGTTCTCTGGAAATTTTAGAGCAGTATGCAGGCACATATAAAGAGGAAAAACTTGCACAGCGGATGCGGGATACGATGGATGAGGCACAGGAATTCTATAAGACTACTGAACAAATCCACGTCATCACCCTGATTTTTCTTATCATACAATTCGGATTTGCTTTTATCTCTCTACTGCTGGGTTATCCGCTCTCATGGGCTGTCGTGTTAGTTCTGGTACTCTCTGCCGCTATCCATTTTCTGCTGAAATATTTCATCAGACATCTTTCAGAGAGCCAAAATCTCCTTCATGAAGGGTTGAAAGTCTCTCAGCAGATCAATCGATACCGAACCACCATAGCCCTGGTGATTATCGTACTCAGCCTTATTGCTGCTCTACTAATAAGTCCCGGATGGTCATTATTCCCACCCGGCACCCTTGTAGCATGGCTAAGCGGTCTCGTTAAAGAGCGTTCCATTACCATTGAAATACCGAAAACTATTTATACTCCGGAATCTGAGTCGCCCGGTATGATGGAGATGATCCAGAGCCTCCCACAGAAAGAACCTGTTTTCAGACTGGACATCTTTTTCAGGGTGATAGGGATTGCGGGTCTTATAGTGATCATATTTCTGATCATCAAACCATTTCTCCTTCCCGCATTCTACCGCTCGGTAAAGAATTTTCATCCCCTTAAGTGGCTCCTGGCTGTGTTAAGACGTTTTTTTGATGGAGTAATCGAAACTGCCGGAGAATTTTCCAGATTTATCAGAGAGTTTTTCACCGGAGCTGACGACCGCAAAAAAGCACAAATGGATGCGTGGGGGATTCCCGGAATTTTCATGGGAAAAAACATTTCCCGGAAGAAAAGGCAGGAGTGGAATAAGGTGGTACGTGCGTTCCTCTCTCTGGTGACAACTGCTGAATCTCTTGGAATCCGCTACAGGAAATTTGAGGGACCGGGGGCTTTTATCACCCGGCTGCAATCTGTAGAAGCAATACCTCCTGAAAACAAAGACATGGGAGAAAAAATCCTCACAAAATTGAACAGTGTCTTCTACTCACCAGCCTCTTTACCGGGTAAGGAACTTCAGGAACTGCTGCATAATATGAAGCAGATGGGTAAAAGTCTGCTGTCTCACAAGCATCAAGATCAATGAGCATGTTTATCATGCAGTTTCTTCCTAAGCTGTGCTTTATAAATTGTAATACATACACCTGGAAATAATATATAGTGAAAATCTATTAATCCCCCACAAAAAAACCTTCCGCTATCTGTACTCTCTTAAGCACACACGGAAGGTTTCTTCTGGAGAAAAGAACAGGTATTAATACCCGCCCCTATAGTATTATGATTTCTTCAAATATTTCTTGGTATCAAGCGCAACAGCTGCAACGATGATAACACCTTTCAGGATGTACTGATAATTCATATCCATTCCCATGAATGTCATACCGTAACTGATGATAGTGAACATCAAAACACCCGCGATTGCACCGGAAACTTTTCCAATACCACCGCTGAATGAAATACCACCAACAACACACGCTGCAATGGCATCAAGCTCGTACCCGAAACCGGTACCATTATTTGCACTGCCGATTCGGGCAGCTTCAAGGTATCCTCCGACCCCATATAACGCACCGGCAAGAATGTAGACAAGGATTGTTGTCCGCATAACGTTTACCCCTGAAACTTTTGCTGCTTCAGGATTGCCGCCGACCGCGTACATGTTCTTTCCAAACACCGTCTTGTTCCAGAGTATCCAGACAAGAATACTCGCCACCGCAGCAAATATGACCAAATTCGGAATTCCAAGCGTCGATCCTATGACCAGCTCTGTATACCGCACATCAAACCCGCCAATCGGCTGAGGTCCAGGTGCCCCTGATGCGAAATAGATCGACAGAACACCATACAGGGTTATCATCATACCCATAGTGGCCAGGAAAGGGTGAATCTGGAATTTTGCTACCACCCAGCCGTTTATTGCACTAAAAAATGCACACACAAGAATTGCAATCAGAATCGGCACAAATATGGGAAGCTGTGCCATTTCCGGATAGAAACGGGCTGCATATTCGGGACGCTGAAGAAGTGAAGCTGAAATAACTGCTGCAAAACCTACTGACCGGCCGAGTGACAGGTCGGTACCCTGCAGAATAATTATTCCTGCAACGCCAAAGGCCAGAATCAGGCGAACAGACGACTGTGTCAGGATATTCCTGAAAACAGCTATCGAAACAAACTGCGGTTCATTAATAATGATAAATATAATTATTGAAAAAATAACTATATAGATTGCATTATTAATAATAAGCTCCTTCCACTCATCTACTGTCTTGTTGAAGAACTTACCTACTGCCTTAATCATACTTCTGCCTCTCTGTTATTATTCAGGAATTTAGCCGACAGGTTAAAAATCTCGGCCTGTGTTGTCTCTTCTGTATTCACTATCCCGGATACAAAACCATTACTCATTACCAGAATTCTGTTGGTTATTCCAAGCAGCTCGGGCATCTCGGATGAGACCATAATGACCGATTTCCCGCTCATCGCCAAATTAATGATCAACTGATAAATCTCAAACTTTGCTCCTACATCAATACCGCGTGTCGGTTCATCGAGAAGAAGAATGTCGGGATTTGTCAGCAGCCATCTGCCGATAATTACTTTCTGCTGGTTTCCGCCGCTTAGTGAACGTATTTTAGCCCGGCGGTTCGGCGTTCGTATCCGCATATTTTCTATCTGTTTGTCGGTATCTTCCCGCATCTTCCGATCAACCAAAAATCCTGCCCTATTTTTGTAGGACTGCACATTGGCGATTGTTGAGTTAAAGGTGACATCGGCAACAGGATATATTCCCGTTTCACGACGCTCCTCGGTCAGTAACGCAAACCGGTTGTTTATCGCCTTATGGGGAGATGAATTGTTTACCTTTTTGCCATCTATCAGGATTTCACCGCTTACCCGCGTTCTGGCACCGAACAATGCTTCCACCATCTCAGTTCTCCCGGCACCCACAAGCCCGGCCACACCGAGTATTTCACCTCTGCGCAGATCAAAATTTACATCATGTACAATAGGGGGATATTTTGTGGTCAGATTTTTCACGGACATATGCACATCACCCGGAATATTGGTTTTGGGAGGGAACCGCTCTTCCAGATCCCGTCCAACCATCATGTTGACGATTTTCTCCATGGTAAGATTTTCAACCTTCTCGGTTCCAATATAATTACCATCACGCAATACGCTGACTTCGTCGGATATTCTGAAAATCTCATCCATTTTGTGGGAAATGTAGATGATACTGACCCCATGCCCTTTCAAAACGTTGATGATGTCAAAAAGAAGATTGACCTCATTATCAGTAAGAGATGAGGTAGGTTCATCAAGAACAATTACTTTCGCATCATAGGAGACTGCCTTTGCAATCTCAACCATCTGTTTCTGTGAGACTGAGAGTTTATCAAGTCTGATTTTTGGATCCAGATGGATATTGAGTCGTTCAAACAAGGCTACAGTATCTTTCAACATCTTCTTCTCATCAACAAACCCGTGTTTTTTCGGGTATCGTCCAAGCCAGATGTTGTCAGTTATCGTCCGTTTGGTCACCTGATTCAACTCCTGATGCACCATCGAGACACCATTCTCCAAAGCATGCTTTGGATCTGTGAAATTGTACTGCTGACCGGTTAAATGAAACTCACCCACATCCTGTTTATAGATACCAAAAAGGCACTTCA
>JABMQR010000015.1 GCA_013202335.1 Bacteroidota bacterium | reverse complement strand
TTTCTTAACAATCAAGAATCACTACAGCACTCTTAAATACGACTACTATAGTTTTGAAATTCAATAATACTTATTTTCCAGACATTTATTTATCTATATCCACGCTTGTGAACACTACATAAAGAATACCTTCCGTATAACCCGTAATATTATTACTAAATGCGGGCCAAGACTGACTGGTAGTCCCGCGGCACATGAAAGTGCCGAAATGCTGAAACAGAAACTGGACATCTTTTGTGATAAAACAGAAACAGAGGAATTTACCGTTCACCCAGAGACAACTCTTCACGGATCCTCGTGTACCATACCCTAAAGATACTCCGGGAAATATTAAGGAAGAAGCTATCGAAGCTGTACTATTGACAACCAAACGGTTTATTGAGAAGCTGGTCGCAGAAAGTTGATACATAGAGGAAAATTTGCAGTGAACAAATATGAATTGCTATTATTTGATGCTGACGGGACACTGTTTGATTATAATCAGGCAGAATCCTGGTCGCTGGAGAGGACGCTTGAGGATACCAGCATTGATTCCGGAGATGCTGTCAAGGATACATACAGAAAAATCAATCACGCTTTGTGGGCGGCTTTTGAGCGTGGTGAAGTCACTATAGCTGAAATCAGAGTAGAACGGTTCAGAAAGCTCCTTTGGGAGGTTAGCAGTACAGCTGACCCTGCTGCGACAGGAGAGCTCTACCTATCATATCTGGGAAAATCCGGTTTCCTTATCGATGGGACTGTTGAGCTTCTGGATGCGCTCTATGGAAAAATCCCTATGGCAATAATAACCAATGGGATCACTGAGACCCAGTACGGCAGGCTTGAAACCTCAGGGATTGGCAAGTACTTTGACCCAATTATCATCTCCGGGGAAGTGGGTTCACAGAAACCCGATCCGGCTATTTTTGAAACCCTTTTTGCAAAAGCCAACTTCCATAACAAAGAAAAAGCTCTCATCATAGGTGACAGTCTTACCTCCGACATGCAAGGCGGGGTCAAGTTCGGGATAGACACCTGCTGGTATAATCCGGAGGGAAAACCCCGGAATCCGGATATACCGGTTACCTATGAGATTCGGGAGCTGTCTGAGTTGCTGCAGATAATCGGTTGGGAATAATGCAGAAATAACTATATCAGCACAAGGTTAATCAACCTGATTATTATAAATCCCAGCAATAAGTGTATCTACGATTTTATCAACTGTCTTATCTAAACAATGATTTGTTAATTTTATCACAGATCCTTTAGTCTGTTTAATCCAAGCCTCTTCACTGGCTCTACTTCTCATATCCAGGCCGCCTTCATCATAGCTCATTGCCCATTCGATGAAGGTTTCGTGATTTTCATACATATCATTTTCTAACTCTATTCTATCACCAAACTGTTCTTTCTCTCTTTTTCTCAGTCGTTTACATCTCTCAGATTTCTCACAAAAAAGCAGTACTATAAGATCCGCTTCATTACGCAGTACATCTCCCCAACCCATTGCAGAACCACTTAAAATCCATGAATCATTTTCAGCAATCATGGTATTTAGTAAAGTTTTTCGTTTCTCTACTGGATTCTTTTTTGAGTATGGTATAGTAGTTTTTTCCCAAAAAAAGTCATCGCTATCGAAAAAGGGTATTCCAAACCTGTTTGATAAAAGTTTACCAACGGTGGACGTACCTGATCCTGATGGGCCAATAATATGTATTTTCATTCTACTAATATATTGTTTTTGCACTTTTTGAGAGCCCTCTCACATGATTGAGATAGTCAACAACTCTTTTATATTCCTCTTCTGGAAAATTGAAATCATAGTGTACAGCTACCTTTTTCCCAACTTTTCGAAACAATGTATGCATAATGGTCAATGCGTTCCAGATATTTTTATATTTAGAATCATATTCACCATAGGTTTTCCTGAACTCTTCCCATACCTCCGGTTCTAAATAAGTCTGAAGGTATTTTCCCTCTTTCCCCATTGATTTTGTATAATTCGTTTGTATTCCTATATACCATTCAAGCATCAGCTTTAGTGGTTTTCTCAGAACAATATCCATATAAAACATAAGAAGCGGCAGCTCTTCACGCCAAAGTGTTTTTGGAATATGAGATCCCAACCCAAACAGAAACTCATTACAGACATCACTATATACTCTATTTATTGGACACTCTCTTATATAGCTCTCTTCACTTGGAGGCGGCAATTCTGGCAGGTTATTATCTTTATCAAGTAATACTTTTGTCAAACTGTCCTTTAAACACTCAGGTATTTTATCAAGCGGGGAAAAGCTCAAATCCAAACGATTACCATCGGCAAACTGCATCAAATAGCAATAATGGCCATCACCATCTGCCTCAGGATATACATTTTCTTCCGGCAGCTGCATTGTCAGAATTTCTCCAAAGTAGTCTATGATCTCCTGGTTGTTTCTATAGGGATCTACATCGGTTACAAAACATATAATATCAAAATCTTGAAATATATCTCTCTTTGCATTTGGATTAACTCTTGATCCATTCATAACAACCGCTCTTATGTGATCATCACTCTTTGCAAAATCCAGTATAAGATTTTTCATTATCGTAGCATCTCTCGTTTTCATAACTATTAATCATCCTAAGGTGTTTTTGGATTCTTCTCTTTAAAACACTCAACACTCTATAAAATTCTATCTACTCTTATCTTACATTAAACAGAATACTTATAAAAAGCAGTAAATCAATTGTATCATGCCTGAGAGAGGGGGGGGGTAGTATGAAGAATTATAAGACGATGATTTATCTCATCTGTGGGAAAATGAAGTTGAATACGGCTCTTCTTTGCTGAATCACTCCCCCTCGATTCAGTGATTAGCCATTATTTATACTACTAACAGTACAACGCCAGTTTCTATGAAGAGTCTCATTACATCTCTAATGGTTGAATCATCTTTTTTCTGTTATTTATTAGTAAGGAGTAAATTACAGAGTGTTTACTCTGGATATACTCTATAGGCCCTTTTCCCAGAAAGAATTTCTTTTAATTGAATTGAACTCTTCTTCCATGTAAGCCAAGGCATTTCCGTAGATGATATATGTTCACCTTTTTTGTACAATGCCAACCACTCTTCAATTGCTACAGCTAAATCCTCAGGTTGCAACCCAAAAAAGTAAGATGCAAAATCTCCGGCAACTTCTCTGAATATCGGAAGATCCCGAACAATAATTGGTAATTTTTTTTGCACTGCCTCAATTAATGGTAGTCCAAATCCTTCACCTTCTGAAGTATACAGCAGACAACTTGAAGTCTGATAGATTTTTCCCAGAAATTCGTCACTGATCCCTTCCAGCCAAAACAATCTTTTTCCTAAAAGTGGATGATTCTGCAATTCTTCAACAATCCCTTCCATAAGCCAACCCTGCTTCCCAATTATCACTAAGTTTATCTGTAGTCCTTTATCCCATAATAAATTGAAAGTACTTATTGTTTGTGCATATCCTTTTCGTGGTTCCAAAGTACCAACCATTAAAAACGAGGTGTTTTGAGATATCTTATCAAGAATCTGCTCTGCATTTTCCTGTAATCCTTTTGTAGAATGCGAAGTATCAATGTCTGCCCCAAGATGAAACCAATCTATTTGGAAAGGTCTTTCTCTTTGGATATCTTCAGCTTCTGCCCAATTGTAGAATTCATCAGCTACTGCCTTTGAAATACATATAGCACCATCATTCTCTGCTACAATATGAAGCCAATCATTATGAAAAGTTCTCATTTCTGGAACAAAATATTGCGGCATTTGTATACAAAGTAAATCATAAACCAGAAAATATACTTTCCCTCCCCAAGCCCTGAATCGTTTATAGAATTCTCTACTTACCTTTGAGAAAGTGTGCAATAAATCCATTGCAATATAAATATCTCCTGATCTAAATTGGACAGGTTCATCAACAAGACAATGGTCAGGAAACCCCAAAAACTTTTGTGTGAATTTACGGGCATAGTGGAAGACACCCTGGTCAGTCACATAAATTGGTTCAACCCTAATCCCATCTGGTGGTGTTTCGAGCAATTCCCTTAAAAGACTGCGAACGACTCTTTGGATTCCGGTTTTTGCATCTTCTCTAACCAGTATTGAAATATCAAGAAATAGTTGAGGTTGATAATAGTGAAAAGGAGTAGTAAAGGAGATATCTTTGGCCAATTCAGCCATGTATTTTGGAGGAAGCTGTTGTGAAACCTGGGAAATACGGTTTAGCATATCTATGCCAACACCTTTGTAGCTGTTGTACAAATCATCAATTTTTATAGATAGTTCCTTACCTTTTATAAGTTTTATATCTATTTCTCGAGTCAACAGTGAAGTAAGATTGTTTTTTATTTCTAATGAATTAACAAAAACAGCAAGAGCTGAATCTATTATACCCTGATAAAAAGAGAAGAAATTGTCCATTATTGAAGTGTTGTGGAAATATTTTATTATAGCACCATATCCATATTGCTTATATACCAGATTGATTTGTGATGCATCACTATTACTCATATCTTGTAAGTGATTTCTCTGCTGGGGAATACCAAGAAAATAGAGAACTCCTGGAATACTATTTACTAATTCATAATATGCATGAATATTGGAACTGTTTTCAATAATATAAATAATTCTATCAAACTCAAAGTAATTATTTTCAAACCAATCGATAGTATATACATGCAAATGATCGCTCATCGCATGCTCATCTGCTTGTGACAAGTTAATGAGGGTTGCATCATAAACTGTGCTTAACTGCTCAATTACTTTAACATGATTGTGAGAAAATTTATAATTCCAAATTTCTCGAGAAGGGTCCAATACTATGGCTATCTTTCGCATACGGCTGGATGTAATGGATGTAAAAGCATCCTTCTTATTCCTGCAATTTGTTAGCGCTTCTACACATTTGTCTGCTGTCTTTTCCCATGAGAATTTTTTAGATTGCTTTAATCCATGAGCCTCAAGTTTTCGTCGAAACCCCTCACTTGTTAAAACCTCTTCCATTTTATCAGTAATCGACTGCACATTAAAAGGATCGAATAAAGCTTCTTCAAGTTCTATGACTTCTGGTATGCTGGAAACCTTCGAGCCGATAACAGCCCTGCCCATTTGCATTGCCTCCAGTACCGGGAGCCCAAATCCTTCATGTTTGGATGGGAAAACAAATACTTTACACTTCTTGTAGAGTATGGTTAATTCTTCATCTGGAATATAACCTGTTAAAACATATTCTCCCTCATGAATATCAAGCTTTTTTGCTAACTTTATCAGTGATGCTTTTATATTTCCCACGAAATTACTTACAATAACCAGTTGGTGTGTTTTACGTAATTTTTGCGAAAGAAGACTATACGCTTCCATCATACCAGTAAGGTTTTTCCTAAAATCCCCATTCCCCGTATAAAGGACATACTCCTTGCTAATTTTAAACTTATCAAGAACAGATGATATTTTTCTTTTATCAAATATACCTGATGGGTTTTCAGCTGCGGTAGAAATATTAACTGTCTTTTCTTGTGGAATATTCAGATGCTTTGTTAATTCCAATTGGGAAGAGTGAGAAATTGCCAGAAGCATATCAGCTTTACTGAGTTGAGCGATTTTTTCTAAATACCAATCCGTATAGCCAGAATCTGTAAGATATTCATCTTTATAAATAAATGGGATTAAATCATAGGAAACAACCACTGTGGGGACTCTTTGAACAAGATAGTCCACTGATGTAACTGCATTTTCCAGTATCCTTCCTTCAAATAAGCTTGGAATTAGAATGATATCGGGATTGAGGCTTAAAAGGTAAGTTTCCCAAACCATTTCAGAAATATGTCTTTTAAGCGTTAACAGTCGATAATTTTGATCAAGATGTGGTGGCGAAACCCATATTTTAATCTGATCTTGAGGCAGTAAATTATAGAATATGCTACGTATTTCTTCGATAGTATTTTCAAACAAACCATTAAGAACCAGATAATATTCGTGATCAGGATGACGAACCATCATAGTTTTAACCAGAGAAGTTACATAACGTCCTATACCACGAATTCTGCTCTCAGACTGTAGTGCCTGCATATCAATAACAATCCGCATATTTCTACCTTTTAATGTTTTCGTTGATGAGTCAACCAGTAATGGATAAAATTAAAATCCTTATTTAGTTCTGAATGAAAACCTTCAATAATTGTATCAGATGAATGATTTTTTATGGTTGATGCATGTATTCGTTTTAGACGTATTTTCAACACAGGGAATAAGTTAAGTAATCCCAAGAATATCTTTTTTAGAAATCTGCATGAAGTAATAATAGAAATAATTCTAATAATAATCAATTTTACAAATTTCTTAATGATACTTTTTCTGCGTTGAACACTCAATCTGAATTTGTCCATAAAGAACCTATAAGGTTTTGAAAAACGCCAAATTGTACTAGACAGAACCGAATGCAATTGCTCTTCAGTACTCCGATGCAAGTTTTGGGCTGTTTGTTGTGAGACCCTCAGTTTTACATTTTCGGCTCTTAAACGCTGAACTTCCTTCTCAAGCATTTGATTCTTATGCTTTACCTGCTTCATTAAGGAGTCAGAGTGTTCATTTTTATCCTGATAAACTTTTTCAATTTTTTCTATCATAATTCTATCAATATCCTGATCCTATAATTAAGCGGTATAAGTTCCAAAAATACTTACTACCAAAATACTGTTAATAGACTTGTTCTCTCCACCATTCAAGGGTTTCTTTTAATGAATCGTCAAGTAAATGTTCTGGTTTCCAATTAGTTTCTTTATTGATTTTTTGATTTGAAGTATATACATCAGGATTTTCTGATGGTCTAAATCGTTGCAAATCTTTTTCTACTCTGATATTGCTGTCAGTCAACGAAAGCAGTTTTTCTAAAATATTTGCAATGGAAATTGATTTTCCGGAGCCTATATTATAAACATTTCCCATTTTCCCCTGTTTCATCAGTAAGTGGTATCCTGCTACAATATCCCGGACATCTGTGAAATCTCTTTTTGCAGAAAGGTCACCGACCTTGAGTACAGGAGCAGCAGTACCTCTCTCAATATCTACTATCTGTTTACAGAAATCAGGAACAACAAACCCCAAATTCTGCCCTGGCCCAATATGATTAAATGCCCTGACATAAACAATATTCATCCCATAAGCCCGCACATAGACTCTGGCCATTTGTTCCTGAGCCTGCTTACTAACAGCATAGGGATTTGCAGGGTGTAATGTTGTTTCCTCTGTCACTGGTAAATCTTGGAATTGTACCTTACCATACTGTTCGCTGGATCCAATTAATAAAATTTTTGGAGAAATTCCAATAGCTTTTACAGCTTCGAATAAGTTCACTGCACCATTTACATTTATTGAGACAGTCGCAGTAGGTGATGTCCAGGACTTTCCCACAGAACTTTGCGCTGCTAAATGAAATATCCAATCAGGATTTATGTCCTCAATCAAGGACTTTAACTGCTCATATTCTAAGATATTTACCCAATGGATTTTATCATGAGTCAGTGAATTTGAAGTATAATCATCCTCAATTACTGTTATATGAACATCCACACCGGAGCAGAGCAGTTCAGCAATAAGGTATCCACCTACAAATCCGCTGCCACCAACTATTAATGCTTTCATTCTCTGGATACCAGCTTCATATCATTGAGAACCATCATTTCAATAAGTTTTTCAAAGTTGACTTCCAACTTCCAACTTAGTTTATTTCTCGCTTTTGAGGGGTCACCCAATAGTATTTCAACCTCAGCTGGCCGAAAAAAACGTTTATCAACTGCAACAATAGTCTTTCCAGTTCTCTTGTCTTTCCCTTTTTCGTTTACACCAACTCCAACCCACTCTATTTGTACATCCACAGCATTGAAGGCCATTTCCACAAATTTACGAACTGAATGAGCTTCTCCAGACGAAATTACAAAATCATCGGGCTTCTCCTGCTGCAGCATTAACCACATAGCTTTAACATAATCCCCGGCATAGCCCCAATCCCGTTTAGCATCCATATTTCCTAAAAACAAAACATCCTGCTTACCCTGAGTAATTCTGGCTACCGCATCTGTGATTTTTCTGGTCACAAATTCATGACCTCGACGCGGAGACTCATGGTTAAATAAAATTCCGGAACAGGCATACAAGCCGTAGCTTTCTCTGTAGTTTATGGTTATCCAGTGTCCATAGAGCTTTGCTACACCATATGGGCTTCGCGGATAGAAAGGGGTGCTCTCTTTTTGTGGGGTCTCTTGAACCAAACCAAACATTTCACTAGTAGAAGCCTGATAAAAACGGGCATCAGGCTTACAAATCCGAATGGCTTCAAGAATATTTAAAACACCAACCGCATCAATATCAGTTGTTGCAAGGGGTTGCTCCCAACTGGTTGCAACAAAAGATTGGGCAGCTAGATTATACACTTCATCTGCTGAAGATTTTTCAATAGCCCTTATTAATGATACAGGATCAGTCATATCCCCATAGATGAATTCAATATCACCTAACAGATGTTCAACATTCCCATAATCAACAGTACTTTTCCGTCTCATAAAGCCGTAAACTTTATATCCCTTACCTAGTAAATGTTCAGCAAGATAAGAACCGTCTTGTCCGTTGATTCCAGTAATCAAAGCATTTTTCATTTTTTAGCAACTCCACCATATAGTATGATATTATACTTATTACCATGTAAATTCGTATATTTCAAGTATTCTTTTTCGTATACCAGACCCAATCACTTTCGGAGATAAATTCTGAGATATATAATTAAATCCCATTTTGGAAATCGTAGAATAATATTCTTTATCAGACCAGAGTTGATACATTTGCTCAGCTGCTGAGTTGATATCAGCCTCTGCCCAGACTTGTGTCTCTGTCCCCTGTAAAAAATGGGCTCCCACCTCAACTAAAGAATAGTCCACTAGACTGGAATTGTCTTCTTTGGTAAAATCCATGTTTCCTGACCATCCGGTAACGATAACAGGTTTTTTAAATGACATCGCTTCAGCAAGTGATAAGCCAAAGCCCTCTGCACGATGCAGAGAGATATAACTATCACAAATCTTATATATATCATTCAAATCAGATCTATCAAGAATTTCTTCAATTATAATAATTCTGTTGTCTTCTCTCAAGTTGTTAATGTGGTTTAGATGTTGCTGCTTCTGTCCAACTTTAATTTTTAACAACAAAGAGACCTTTTCATCTTTCACAAAAGCTTGTTGAAATGCTTTTACAACTGCCTCAGGATTTTTCCTTGATTTAAAACTATCAGTATCATACATAGAAAAAAAGACAAAGGTATTTAATGGAATATCCCACCTCTTTTTCAATGTATCAACTTGGTTAAGCGACAAATCAGGTTTTTTATTGATATCAATAGAGAGTGGAAAAACCTTAACCGGTTTATTTGTTTCTCTGGCAACTGCTTGCCGGGTAAATTCTGAACAAACCCAAATTTCATCAAGCAAATTCAGAGCAGGCTTCCAGTTATTAGGAATCTCCGGTAACTCCCAAGCCCAGGAACCAATATTATAGTAATTCACCCATATATCTTTAGGATATTTTGATACTGCCAAAGGTAATGCATCAGGATTAAAATGAAATATATTAATGCCATATTTTAATTTTTCTCCAAACTTGTTATCCCAATCATGCTCTCTGACTTCCCCCGATTCAATAGAATGATTCATGATCTGAAAAGGGATTAAAGCCGCATCGATGGAACGAGCTTCGCTCCGACTTGCTTCCCCAAGACCAGTTAGATCACCAACTGGACCAATTAGATTCAAACCCCACTCTTTTTCTCTATAACTATGACTACTTTTTCTCTTCAAATTAATTAAGTATGTATAATACAAACGAGATAGTTGATATTTCATTTGAAAAATAGCTTTTTTAGATAATATAATTTTGAGTGTTTTTTTTAGCATCTTATTCATAACGAGTTAGATTCTCAATAATCCTTAAATCCTTTCTAAATTTCAGATATGTCAAATTTTACTAAAGTATTAACGACAAATGAAATCAAACATGAGAAAAGATAACACAAATATTGGACAATTCATATAGCTATGCCTGTGATATGGTATTCACAAACTGATTTAAAGCAATGGCTCAGCACTCCTTCATGGAAGCTTATGGATCGATCCCAAAAGCTATATAAAACTTTTTTGTAATTTAGGTTGTACTCGAAATTGCATTTGTTGTATGATAATGTCCTGATATTGTCAGGTTAGTTTTAGGATATTTTTGTTAAGGATTGATTGCAAAATGCTGAAATTGTTTAAACTACTAAGAGATTTTTTTGTTTTTTTTGTAGATTTGTATAAAAGCAAGTATATTATTTATCAACTCGTTAAACGTGATTTTCAAAACAGGTATTTAGGATCATTTGTTGGATTTGTTTGGGTATTGATTCAACCATCTGTTTATATTTTCATTATGTGGTTTGTTCTAGCTTTTGGGTTAAAACCTGGTAATGTAGGTTCAGGTGATATTCCCTATCATCTTTGGTTTATCAGCGGACTTGTTCCCTGGCTGTTCCTTTCTGAACTGATGAGCGCTGGTACAAATTCCATAATAGAGTATTCGTATTTGATTAAAAAGGTAGTTTTCCGTTCCAGTATTATACCAATGATAAAGATTTTTAGTTCGCTAATAATCCACTTCTTTATGGTGATTCTTCTGTCATTTGTTTTTTTAGTATCTGGTTTTACACCAAATATTTACTGGATCCAAATACCATATTTCCTATTCTCTGCTACTTTCCTGTTATTTGGTTTTTCATGGCTCACTTCATCATTAAGTGTTTTTATCAAAGATGTCCCACAGATAGTTGCGGTATTACTACAAGTTTTTTTCTGGGGCACCCCAATAATTTGGCAATATCAAATGCTGCCGGAAAGGTTTGCCTTCATATATAAATTTAATCCTGTTTTTTATATTATAAAAGGTTATAGAGACAGTTTTCTTGGGCAATCCTGGTTCTGGCAGAACCAACTGGAAACATTTGTATTTTGGGGTTTTTCTCTTATTCTATTTGGTGCAGGTGCCGCTGTATTCAAAAAGTTAAAACCCCATTTTGCTGATGTACTATAGGGAAATATAAATGAGCGAAGTCGCTATTATAGTAAATGAACTCTCTAAGATATATAAATTATATAAGAATAATCATCATAGACTGAAAGAGGCTTTTCACCCCTTAAAAAAAAGTTATCATGAAGATTTTTATGCATTAAAAGATATTTCTTTTAATATATTGGCTGGAACTACCACCGGTTTTATTGGTCAAAACGGCTCTGGAAAATCTACTCTATTGAAAGTATTAACTGGAATTATACAGCCAAGTTCAGGAACTATTCATGTTAACGGTAAAGTTTCCGCCCTCCTTGAGTTAGGCACAGGTTTCAATCCAGAATTAACTGGTTTGGAAAATGTTTTTTTTAATGGAACCATTCTGGGGTTTACCAAGAAAGAGATACAGGAAAAGCTTGAAAGTATAATCGATTTTGCAGAAATAGGTGATTTTATTCATCAACCTGTTAAATTGTATTCCAGTGGAATGTTTGTCCGCCTTGCATTTTCAACGGCAATCAATGTAGATCCGGATATTTTAATTGTTGATGAAGCTCTTGCAGTTGGAGACTCCTATTTTCAGGTAAAATGTATGAATCGCATGAAACAATTTAAGGACGAAGGTAAAACTATCCTTTTTGTTTCTCATGATCCAGGAGCAGTTAAAACTTTGTGTGACAAAACATATCTCCTTGAAGAAGGGAAGATAATCGATTCTGGAGCTCCAGACAAAGTTTTTGATTATTATAATAGTTTAATCAGCCTGAAAAAAAGAGATCGGCTATCTCTGGATAAGGATAAATTGCGTAAAAGAACCGGGAACCGGAAAATTGAAATCATTGATGTGAAAATTCGAAATAAAGATGATATAGCTACTGACACTTTTGTTTCTGGGGAAGCTGTTAAAATTGTTATACAAGCAAAAGCAAATGAGCGTATAGAAAATCCCACATTTGGGTTCTCAATAAGAGATCGTCTTGGAACTGATGTTTTTGGTATAAATAATTTTCTTTTAGAAAAGGAATTTGGGGTTTTTAAAAAAGATCATATTTATACTGTAACCTATTCACTTGATTTAAATATTGGTACAAATATATACAGTTTATCTGTATCTGCCCATACATTGTCAACACATATACAAGAAAACTTTGATTGGATAAACGATTATAAAATATTTAAAGTGATTCCCAACCACGATTTTTCATTTATTGGGTTTAGTAAATTATATTCTTCTGTTTTGGTTGAGGATACCAGCATAAAATAATTATGTTCAAAATTAGTCATTTTGAAAGAGCCTCTGTTAATCTTCAAATTATATAATAAATTCCAAAAAACTGGACAACCTTTGGGTTTAGTTGTTAAATAGAGTTAGTGAATTACCAATGAAAAAAATTAATACTAGTAATAGAATTGAAATTTTCTTTAACAGTTCCGGCTGTTGCTTTGTTAATTGGCAATGTAATATTTTGAAAAATCAGGTGATGTAAAATGGGAATCCCAAGGAAACTAGAGGCTAAAATAGTAGGATTGAAGAAGTTTGGAACTGATGTGTTTGAGGTTGTTTTTGAATCTGTTAACAAGCCATTACCAAGAATAAATGCCGGACAATTTCTCCATTTGGCATTGGATGAATATGATGCGACTCTTGGTTATTGGCCTGAATCCAGAGTTTTTTCCATTGCTTCCATCAACCTGGAAGAAAGAAGATTATCTATTGTATATAGTATAAAAGGGGTTTTTACCCACAGAATGAAAAACGAGCTGTTTCTGGGTCGTTCTGTTTGGCTGAAACTTCCCTATGGTGATTTCATTCTTGAAAATTACCTTGGGGATACTGATCCCATAGTTCTTATTGCAGGTGGAACGGGGATATCTCCATTTATCCCATTTATTTCAAACATGCAAAATTTTCACACAGATCTTCAACCGGTTTTTCTGTTTTATGGGTATAGAAGTAACGAGTTGTTTTTGTTTGAACAAGACTTACAGCTTACCGACAAGATGTGTCCATTGCTTAATATTCGTTTGTTTTGTGAAGCAGAAGCAGATAATAACAGTACTGTAACAATCGGTACTTTAAATATTGAAGATATTTATCATCAATTTGAAACAGATGAAAAAACCAGATACTTCATATCCGGACCGCCCAATATGGTTAAAACATTTCAATCGTACCTTATAAGTAAAGATATTTGTAAAAAAAATATAATTATTGACAACTGGGAGTAGCAGCATGGAAAAAGAATTTATGTTGAGAGAAAAAATATCTGAATTAGTGGAGACCTATTATAATGAAAAATTTAAAAATAAAGAATTTATCGGCGGAAAGGATCCTGTAAGATATGCAGGAAGAGTATTTGATCAATCAGAATTGAAAAACCTCGTCGATTCTTCCCTGGATTTCTGGTTAACTGAAGGCCGATATGCGGAGGAATTCCAAATCAAGTTTGCTGAGTTTATGAATGTTGAAAATTCGATCATAACAAATTCAGGATCTTCAGCAAATTTGCTCGCATTAACTGCATTAACCTCACCTTTGCTCGGTGAGAAAAGATTACAGCCGGGTGATGAAATTATTACGGCAGCAGCCGGATTCCCGACAACAGTAAATCCAATAATCCAGAATCAATTAATACCAGTCTTTGTAGATGTGGAAATTGGCACCTATAATGTCGATATTGAACAAATTGAGAAAGCAATAACACCAAAGACAAAAGCGATATTTCTTGCACACACCCTGGGGAATCCGTTTAATATTAACGCAATAATGGAGATTATAAAAAAACATGACCTTTGGCTTATAGAAGATTGTTGTGATGCTTTAGGCTCAACCTACGATGGAAAATTAGTTGGAACGTTTGGACATATAGCAACGTGTTCTTTCTATCCAGCCCACCATATAACAATTGGTGAGGGGGGAATGGTCTTTACAGATGATGATCTGCTGGCAAGAATTATAACATCGTTCAGAGATTGGGGACGTGATTGTTACTGTAAGGGTGGTGAGAATAATACGTGCGGCAAACGTTTTACCGGTACCTATGGCGATTTACCTGTTGGATATGACCATAAATATGTTTATTCTCATATAGGTTATAACCTGAAGGTAACTGATATGCAGGCGGCAATAGGTGTTGCTCAAATGGACAAACTGCCTGATTTCATACAAACAAGGAAAAAGAATTTCAAGCTTTGGCATCAGAGTTTTGCACGATGGGAAGAATTTTTCATCTTGCCGGAAGCAACGGAATTTTCTGAACCAGCATGGTTTGCATTTCCTTTAACAGTGAAAACTTCGGCTCCATTTGAACGAACAGAACTTACAAACTTTCTTGCAGCAAATCTCATTGAAACAAGAAATCTTTTTGCCGGCAATATTACAAAGCAGCCAGCGTATCTTACTATTGAAAAGAGGATTTCCGGATCATTAGAGAATACAGATATGATAATGAATAATTCTTTCTTTTTAGGAACTTTTCCAGGTCTTACCCAGCCAATGATCGAGTACACTCTTTCAGTTCTTGAAGGTTTTATTAAAGGAGGGAAACGATGAAAGTTGTTTTATTAGCAGGGGGGTATGGAACCCGATTGTCGGAAGAAACCGAACTGAAACCAAAACCGATGATTGAGGTTGGAGGCAAGCCGATTCTCTGGCATATCATGAAAATATTCTCCCATTACGGCTTTAATGATTTTGTAATATGCTGTGGTTATAAGGGATATATTATTAAAGACTATTTTAATCACTACTATATGCATCAGTCTGATATGACAATTGATCTGAGTAAAAATACAATTGAACATCACTACTCTCAGTCTGAACCCTGGCGAATAACTCTCATAGATACCGGTCTCAATACTATGACAGGTGGTCGAATTAAGCGAATACAACCCTATATTGGGAATGAACCATTTATGTTAACGTATGGAGATGGAGTCGGAGATATCGATATTCCAACTCTCTTGAATTTCCATACAAAAAACGGTCGCCTTGCAACATTAACAGCAGTGCAGCCGCATGGTCGGTTTGGGGCTATGGAGCTGGGTTCAGAAAACCAAATCAGCTCATTCGTTGAAAAACCAAAAGGTGATGGATCATGGATTAATGCCGGGTTCTTTATCTGCGAACCAGGCATATTTGATTATATTAATGAGGGAGACTCAACAATTTGGGAACGAACTCCTCTTGAGAATCTGGCACAAGGCGGGCAGCTTGATGCTTTCAAGCATGACGGGTTTTGGCGTCCGATGGATACACTTCGGGACAGACTTGAACTGGAGAAATTTTGGGCTGACGGCTCAGCACCCTGGAAGGTTTGGAATGATTAATGAAAATTTTTGGCAAGGTAAAAGAATATTCTTAACTGGTCACACAGGCTTTAAAGGGAGTTGGCTGAGTATATGGCTCAATTTGCTGGGTGCACAGGTAACAGGTTATTCACTGGAACCCCCAACAGAACCATCTTTATTTGAAAGCGCACATATCGCTAAAATCATAACCAGCAAACTGGGTGATATCAGAGACTTGGAAAGCCTTAAAAACGCAATGATTAAGGCAGATCCTGAGATAGTAATTCATTTGGCAGCCCAATCCCTTGTGAGAGAATCTTATCGGGATCCTGTTGGAACATACAGTACAAATGTTATGGGTTCTGTTCATGTTTTAGAGGCTGTTCGGTTCTGTCATAGCGTACGCGCTGTAGTAAATGTTACTACTGATAAATGTTACCAGAACAAAGAATGGATGTGGGGATACAGGGAAAACGAAAGACTCAATGGATATGATCCCTATTCTAATAGTAAAAGCTGTTCAGAATTAGCTACATCTGCCTATAGAAATTCTTTTTTTAATCCGGACACATACGGCACTGACCATTTTGTTGCCATTGCCTCCGCACGTGCCGGTAATGTTATTGGGGGGGGGGATTGGGCAAAAGACAGATTGATTCCAGATATAATTACATCATTCCAAAACAATAAAATTGTTAATATCCGGAACCCACACTCTATTAGACCCTGGCAGAATGTTTTAGAACCGTTATCCGGGTATTTGCTATTGGCTGAAAACCTCTACGGGGATAATGGAATTGAATTTGGCGAAGGATGGAACTTCGGTCCCTATGATTCCAGTGCAAAAACGGTTGGCTGGATAGTCGAAAAATTATGCGTTCTTTGGGGAGAAGGTGCAAAATACTCTGTCGACCAATCTCTGCACCCCCATGAAGCGCAATACCTTAAACTCGATATATCAAAGGCGATTAATCGATTGGATTGGACCCCAGCCTGGTCGTTGGAAGAGAGCCTTCTTCAGATTGTACATTGGTATAAAGAATTCCGTAAAAATGAACATATATTATCTGTTTGCCAGAAACAAATAAAAGAGTTTTCGGGTAAAAGGGATTTTGAATGAAATCTATTTTATTAACAGGAGGGAGCGGATTCATTGGAAGGAATATACGGGAATCATACTTAGCGAAAAAATATAACATTATTGCCCCGTCTCATGGCGAACTTGATATCATTAACGAGAAAAGTGTTGAATCTTTTTTTCGTGCACACCCTATCGATTTTGTAATACATGCAGCAGTTAAACCGGGTCACAGAAATGCAAAGGATCCGACAAACCTTTTTTACAGTAATACCAGAATGTTTTTTAATCTTGAAAGAATGAAAAATTTTTATGAAAAGATGCTTGTTATTGGATCCGGGGCAATCTATGATACGAGGCTTCCCCTTTACAAGATAACGGAAGATCAGTTCCTGCATCATATTCCTGAGGATGAACATGGTTTCTGTAAATATGTAAGTGGAAAAATCATTGAAAAATCAGAGTCTCTCTATGATTTAAGAGTTTTCGGTATTTTTGGTAAGTATGAAGATTATACCATTAGATTTATATCAAATATGATATGCAAGGCTCTTTTTAATTTACCATTAACCATTAAGCAGGATAGAACTTTTGATTATCTGTATATTAATGATCTTATGGCAATACTGGATTTTTTTATTGAAAATGAAATTGAAGAAAAATCCTTCAATGTATCACCAGATAAAAGTTATTCACTGGTACATATTGCACATCTTATCCTTACAGTGATGGGAAAAGATTTACCTGTCATTGTTGCCGAAGAGGGAAATGGGTTGGAATATTCGGGAGATAACACTCGTTTAACAGCAGTAATGAAAAATATTGTGTTTACTGATATAAAGTATGCTATTAGAGAGTTATTTGTGTGGTATGATAGTAATAAGGAAAGTATCAATGTTGAATCTTTGAAAGTTGACAAATAAATAGTCAACATGTTTATATAAATGCACTAGTAAGGAGATTTATTATGACAAGTAGAGAAAATAGAATGATCGATATCTTAATTGATCTTAAAGAGAATCATAATGTCATTGGCGTGAAAGCTGAATTTGAGGCAGAAGGCACACGACTTGAGGAAGCGCTTCGTTTGAAAGAGGTTGTAACAAAAGCCAATCTTGATTTGACTATAAAAATAGGCGGTTGTGAAGCAATAAAAGATATGTATGACGCAAGATCAATTGGAGTAACTAAAATTGTTGCACCAATGGTGGAATCAGCGTATGCAATGAAAAAATTCATATATTCCTTTCAAAAAGCCTTTACAAAAGAAGAACGGGATGAGATGAAGTTTTTCATTAACGTTGAAACATTTCAGACAATTCAAAAAATCGATGAAATTCTTGAGAGTGATTATATAGCTGATCTGGATGGAATAGTCCTTGGCCGGGTGGATCTGACCGGATCTCTGGGAATGTCAAGAGAAGATATAAACTCAAAGGAAGTGTTTGATCTTGTGTATCCGGTATTCCAGAAGGCAAAAGCAAAAGGATTGCTCTGTGCTATCGGCGGCGGAGTTTCAAAGGAGTCTATTCCCTTTTTCAGGGATCTGCCCCAGGGAACTCCCGATTATTTCGAAACCAGGAAAGTGTTGTTTAAATGTCCGGAGTCTTTATCTGCCACAGGTGCGGCTGGGATTTTAAAAGCGGTTGGATTCGAATTAATGTGGCTAAAGAATAAAAGGGATTTTTATGAAATGATATATAATGAGGACTCAACAAGAATTAAAATGCTTGAAGAAAGATATAAGCACTTAATTGAAGAAGCAGGTGGGTATGTCAGCTAAAAACAGAGTGTTGCTAACCGGTGGTTCAAGGGGTATTGGTAAGGCAATAGCAAACCTATTACACAGCAAAGGGTATACTGTAGTATCTCCTACACATAATGAGCTGGATTTATCAAACAGAGATTCAGTAACCAGGTACAAAACAAAAATCAAGGAATTGAACATATCAATACTTATTAATAATGCAGGAATAAATCCTGTTATGAGTATTAGTGAGTTTGCTGAAAAGCCGGTAGATGAAACCTTGCAAGTAAATTTAGTATCCCCTATTTTTCTTATCCAATCCGTGTGGGAAGGGTTAAAAAAACAGAATTATGGAAGAATTGTAAATATAAGTTCAATATGGAGCACAATTTCAAAACCAGGCAGGGCGATATATACAGCATCCAAAGCAGGTGTAAACGGATTAACAAGAACTCTTGCGGTAGAAGGGGCTCCCTACAATATATTGGTTAATTCTGTTTGTCCTGGTTATATAGATACTGAACTTACCAGAAAAAATAATTCATACGAGGATATTTTGGCGATAGAGGGGAAGATCCCTATCGGGAGAATGGGAACACCAGAAGAAATTGCTAAAATTGTACTGTTCTTAGTAAGTGAAGATAATACGTATATAACTGGTCAGTCCATTATTGCTGATGGTGGATTTTCAATTATGTAATGATGAAGGAATCTCATGGAATTTTTAATTAATAGTAAGCTGTTTACAACAGAATCGTATACCCCGAACTCTGCAATAGATATAAAATCATATAGAGGCAAATATACACTCAATATTATAGAATCAAATACCTGGAGTAGTTTTTTGAGAAAAAAATTCAAGGGAAATGATTGTTTGATAATCGATCAAAATGTATATTCTCTTCATGCAAAAAAATTTCATACAATAAATACAGAACACATGTTTATTTTGCCTGCTGCTGAAGAAACAAAAACAATGGACAGTGTCATGCAGATTCTTGATGTGTTTAATGAAAATTCAATAGCTAAAACTGATACTGTTTTTGTTATTGGGGGAGGGATAATCCAGGACATAGCATCATTAGCATGTAATATATACAAAAGAGGGGTTGCATGGACTTTTTTCCCAACCACTCTTCTTGCCATGAGCGACAGTTGCATTGGAAGTAAATCCAGTATAAATTTCAATAATAAAAAAAATCAATTGGGATTTTTTTTCCCTCCATCCTCAATAATTATTGACACAGGTTTCCTGAACACATTATCCCATGAAGCTATTTTATCAGGCAATGGTGAAATACTGAAACTTTCTATAATTGGCGGTCCAGAATCTCTAAACACCTATAGTTCTATCATTAACAAGGGAGAAATTATAGATTTCGATAGATACAGTGAACTCATCCGAAACTCTCTGCTCATAAAAAAAGCAGTTATTGAAGTAGATGAATTTGATACAAGTTATAGGCTTGCGTTAAATTATGGTCATACCCTGGGTCATATTATTGAATCATTATCTGCTTTCACGATTCCCCATGGTCAATCAATCTCTTACGGAATGTTACTGGTTAACACCCTTAATAATGTAAAAAATGAACAAGTTGAATTATTGACCCATGAATTGATTGAAAAATTTGCTGTGCACAAAATTAATTATACAAGTAGTGAACTTGCTTCCATGCTCCATGCCGATAAAAAAGTTAAGAATGGAAACATACAATTTGTTTTCATAAATAAACCAGGTGAAACAATATTTTCCTCCAAAACACTGCATGGGGGTTTGGTTGCAGAAATTGGACAGCAATTAAAAGAATTAGGAATTATAACATGAGAACTGCTGATTTTATATTTAACTATTTAAATGAAACATACTCTATACAACAAGCCTTTCTGGTAACTGGGGGGGGTGCAATGTTTCTTAATGATGCTTTACGTAAGAATGAAAACATTACTTGTGTGTTCAATCATCATGAACAGGCTTGTGCCATAGCAGCCGAAGGATATTTTCGGACTACTGGTAAAATCTGTTTAGTAAATCCTACAACGGGCCCCGGCAGTCTGAATACGTTAACCGGAGTCATGGGTCAGTGGACAGATTCAATCCCTGTAATCTATATATCCGGGCAAGTTAAGCAGGAAACAACGATCCAGAGCCATCCTGATGTATCTTTACGACAACTTGGAGATCAGGAAGTTGATATTATAGAAATTGTAAAACCTATTACTAAATATGCTAAAACAGTTACTGATCCAGGCAGCATAAAAGATGAGATAGACAGAGCATATACAGAGATGACGACCGGGAGACCGGGTCCTGTGTGGCTGAATATTCCAATAGATGTGCAAAATGCTGCATACACAGAAAACGGAAAAAGTATTAGTCCTCCTGTCTCTATAAAAAACGAAGATCCGATAATCTCCGAGAGCTTGAAGCTCGCTGTTTCTAAATTGTTAAACGCAAAACGACCAGCTATTGTTATCGGGCATGGGCTTCATATAAGCGGCGGGATAGATGATCTGCTGGAGTTTGCGGAAGAATGTAAAATCCCACTGCTTACGACATTCAATGGTTTTGACCTAGTCCCAACCGATCACCCCTGTTTTATTGGGAGAATAGGAACTCTGGGCAGCAGACCGGGGAATTTTTGTCTGCAGAATGCGGACTATCTGTTGGAATTAGGGACAAGAAATAATATTCGGCAAGTTAGTTATAATTTTGGTTCATTTGGAAAAAATGCATATAAAGTAGTGGTTGATATTGATAAAAATGAGCTTGCGAAGAAGACCCTGAAACCTGATTTACCGATTTGTTCAGACATAAAAAAATTTTTAGATCAGTTTATACCTGAAATGAAACAATACAGTCAACTGTATGCAGCATGGCTGGATTGGAATAAAATACGATATCATAAGTATCCTATTGTGTTGAATACGCATAAAAATAATTCGATGCTGCATCATTATGTTTTTGCTCAGGAAATTACCCGGTTATTGTCACCTGGAGATGTTCTTGTTGCAGCAAATGGATCAGCCTGCGTCAGCGTATTTCAAGCAGGAATTGTGAACAAGGGAATAAAAGCTTTCTGGAATTCCGGGTGTGCAAGTATGGGATATGCACTCCCCGCTGCACTGGGAGCGGCAATTGACCCAGAATCAAAGAATGTCATATGTATTACCGGAGATGGAAGTATTCAGATGAATATTCAGGAGCTTCAAACAATAAAAACATACAACCTTCAGGTAAAAATATTTCTTTTAAATAATGGTGGGTACTCATCGATAAAGCAGACTCAAGATAATTTTTTTGCCGGAAACCGATTTGGATCAGATAAAGCTTCAGGCGTAGAATTCCCTGATTGTATAAAACTTGCAAAAGCGTATGACTATCCCTATTACAGAGTAACTTCAGAAAATTTAGATGATTTGCATACTATTCTTCATAAAAAAGGAGAGGCGTTTGTTGAGGTGATTCTTGATCCTGAAGCAAGTTTTGAACCTAAACTGTCTTCAAAACAACTGGCAAACGGTAACATTGTTTCAAGCGAATTAGAGGATTTATACCCATTTTTAAGTGATGAAGAACTTGCATCTAATATGATTGAAGAAGAATTAGCAGAATAATTATTTTCATAAGCATGTATAAAGTGAGTTTCATCGGAATACAAAACGTTTGTTTAACAAATATGATACCAATGCCAAAGGAATGGTTGCAGACAACCCTGCTAAAATTGGTTTTACGCCCCACAACCCAAAGATAATAATAATACCATTATTCAAAATGTAGATGAGGGCATAAACAGCAATAAAGGGAACTATTTTCTTCCAGGTTTTTTCATTGAAAACAATAATTGAATAGGATTTATAATTGAATAAAATGCCCATAATTGTTGATATCGCCGTTGCTATCCACGGGCTGAATCCAATAACAATAAACAAGGCAAAAACTCCATAACCAAATGCAGTATTTATTCCCCCTGTAAAATAGAACCTAATAATCTTATTATGTATTAATCTTTTTATCAAATTAAGCATCGTAGTTGATTCTTTCCTTTTCGATTACTAACGGTCTATTCTTAACTTGTGTATAAATGGCACCTACATACTCACCAATAAGTCCGATAAATATTAGTTGCACAGCAGAAAAAAAGAACAAACCAATAATCAAAGGTGCCAAACCAAGATCAAAACTATTCCAATTTAAGAATTTATAGACAGCATAATATATGGCGCTGCACAAACTTAAGAATCCAATTAAAAAGCCTGTAAAGGTTGCCATACGTAAAGGTATTATTGTGTGATTGACAAATCCGTTCATTGCCATGTCGTAGAGGGTAAAAAAATTATTCTTAGTTTTTCCGTGTAATCTTTTTGGCTGCTGATATTCTAATTCCACTATTTCAAAACCATATTCAGCTACCAAACCTCGAAAATAGGGATATGGTTCATCAAGCTGTCTAAGAATATCCATAAAACTTTTATCGAAAAGTCCAAACCCGGTAAAATGTCGTATTTGCTTTACATCAGAAAATTTATATAACAAATTGTAGTATAAAGAACGTATTTTATACATAACAGGATTCTCTTTACTGGTCTTTTTTACCCCAACCACAATTTTACTTCCCTGCTCCCACTTGTTAATCATAAGTGGAATCATTTCCGGCGGATCCTGTAGATCTGCAACAACACTTATTACAGCATCTCCGGAACCCTGCATTAACCCATAAAATGGAGAGCGAATATGTCCAAAATTTCGTAAATTAACAATTATTTTAATATGTTTATCTTCTAAAGCTATACGTTTTAGTATTTCAACAGTTTTATCCTGACTTGCATTGTCAATAAAAATATGCTCATAGTCGTATTGTGGAAGTCTAGAAAACTCCTCTTTAACTCGACCTATCAGCTCTTCAACATTTTCTTCTTCATTATAACAAGCGGTAAGAATACTAATTTTTTTCTTCATGCATTACACCTTACAATAAGTTTATTTTCAATTCACGTAAAAGATTACTTTCTCAGAGTATTCAGGAGTTTGTATTTCACCAGTTACCTTATCAGGCCTCTTAAGGAATGGAATTCGCAAGATCTCAATTGTTCCGACTGCCCTAACAGCAAAAATTCTCACATATTCATCAGTCATTCGAGGCCTCATAACACGACTGCAAGATTCGCTTCTGCCATAATACTGAACCAAGTTTCTTCCTTTATAAATATATAAATCGTATTTTTCGCACAAAAATACCCAAAATACGTGAATCACCGTTTCCAGGCTGTCGTCCATCAGGCAACTTTATTTCCACATTTAATCCACTTTCCAAATCAATCGATGTTGGAATTTTAATTTGATACATTCCAGGTTCCTCTACCTGAAAAACGTCAACATCGATCCCATTCATCGAAACTACAATATTCTGGGTACCAATTACCATGTAAATATCAATTTCAAGATATGGAGATCCATAATTATATTCAGATTCTTCTGATAATCGCATACTGATTGAAGCCTCTTTTCCTTCTGACCAGCGACCTTCGGCCTCGTGGCTTGACCATCCATTTCTAAATATTAAATCATCATGGGAATTAATCCATTCACCAGGCATAACTGAGCATAAAAGCTTCTTAAAACTCAAAGCAGGTGTGAGAGGTTCATATGCTACGTCTCGCGCTTCGTTCTCTGAGAACCTGCTTAAATCAAAAAATGCATACCTCAAATTACCGCTTAACAATGGGTTGTAACCAATATAATCTGTCAGCTTTACTATTAAATCGGCTCCTGCATCAACATAGCCATAGGTATCTATCAATATTCCTTTGTACCCTAACTCAATTGATGCAGTAATAAGATCATCAATGGGTTTGCTACTTAGTGTTCTTATGTACAGATCCTCTTCTGAGCCCTTCATTACGCCATAACTCCACTTAATTCCGCGTGTATGCAGATATGGTTTGAAATGATCATAATCCAGCATGTGGTGTACTGGTGGATTTTCCGGGAAGGGAACATAGGGAAGTTGAAGGATCATATCCCCTTCACCTAATAAACTTTGAACTGTTGTAAAATACTCATGATCCATAGTATACGTACGCATAACTGCAGTTTCATTCAAGTTAAAAGTTACCTGATCATAAATACCGAAAAACAAAATCATCACAGAACAGGTTATTGAAACAAACCCTCTAATTTTAGGCTTTTTGATAGTATCCAGCAGATACGAAGCTATCAGGCCAAATGATAGAATAGATATAAATCCGATTAGTACACTTACACGATTATATGCACGTATCCATGTAAACCCTGCCAATGCAATAACACTTCCCAATCCACCTATCGTTGCCAGTAAAAACAAAAATAGATTAATTAATCCAGCAGCTTTTACCTTTGACTCCCGGATTGTTCTGGATAATAACACTGAAATTAATGAGAGTAAAAACCCGATAGAACCAACTATCCCCAAACTTGCTGTATCATTTTCATTCACCAAAGGAGCTACTGAGTTATATTTATCCTTAATCGAAGCAAACAAGCTAAAATTATGCCCGCTTTTGGGTAAAAGCATTTGTACTAGTTTTAGACCATATATTTCAGATTCGGCATAAGATCTACCGGTCATATCAACAGATTCAGAACCTAACATATGTATTATTGATGGTAATACATTAAACAACACACCAACGCTAAGTACTGCAAAGAGCACTATCAAGAGTTTGATACTTCCTATTTTCTTCAGAGAAATGATACGGGTAAAAAATGCAAACAGTAGCAGAACCCCGGCAAAAAAAGCATAGTAAATTCCTGTAGAACTGGCAGCTGCAAATATTAGAATAGGTGCAATCCATTCCCACTTTCCCGTAAAAAGGAGTGTTTTTGTCGATTCAGTAGAATCCCTGGCAACTGTTCCCTGCATAATACCAATAGCAACTAATACTAATAATGGTAGAATTGGGTAGAAAGCCAAAAAAATGTGCGCGCCGCCTCTTATTTGATGATAAGGCAAATATGAATACAAGATAGATAACGGTATAGCCAGCATCGTTTTAATTGAAAACTTCCGAAACACATACAGGGCACTTATTGAAGTAAGAATAAACCCAAGAAAATAATACATATTTATACTTATTGCCCAACTTCCAGTGAGTAACCCTACAAATTTTAATATCAAGAAACTCAAACCATCTGAGTTTGGATAAGAGAACATTTCTTGACTAAAAGGCGCACCAACAGAAGGATTACTTAAATACCAGCCATTCTCAATCATTCCTTTTGTGACCTGTGCAGAAAAAATCATGTCGCCATCATACTGTATAGGTATATCCACATTAGTGATTAAATTAGGGTATGCAAATCCAAAAATAATAATTGTAAAAAATATTACACACCCATATGCTATAAGTACATCAAATTTGCGTGATTCGATTAAAAGCTTTATTTTCATCTTTATCTCATTTCCTTACTAATTATAGTTTCATTAAAATAAGTAAGCTTAATTCCCCTTTATTGTAAAGTCTTTTTGCCAAACTATCTTTTCAGAAATTCATAGTGAATATGACACCCCAAAATGTAACTGCCAATCAACAGCAGGGATTGAAGCAGCAATATTACCTGGGTTCCAGATAGTAATAAAATCAACACCGCCAGAGACATCCATGATGGAAAACATCTGTTCTTCAACCGATAAAGAAAACCTCAGGGTGTGCTCTATACTATTTTTTTCTGGGTCCTCTCCAGAATAATTTACTGTTGTCGGGGTAACTGCCTGAGAGGGTATGTTTCCACTTCCATCAGTCACATTATCCCATGTTGTATCCAGATCATGAGTTCCATGCATCATATAAAACACTTCTCCCACGAATAAATGCCGGGTAAAATCTTCATACCGCACTGATAAATCGAGTACGATTGCATCACACCCATACTGATACCCGAGATAATCCCAATCGCGGTTATATGAAAATGTTTCATATTCATTTGTATGCTGTCTGTGTCCCACGATAAAATTAACGTGATCTCGTAGATAGAGATATGGATCAGTATAAGCAAATTCAAAGTTTGTATTCAACCACCCTGCCCCAACCGGTAACCGTAAAGTAATACCAGCCAAGTAACCATAGGCTTCCGGGAAAGCACCTTCTCCCCCGCTGGCCTCAGCAAAACCCGCAATCTCATCAGCAGCAAACTCCCCATAGAGGGCCGCTCCTGAAAACAGGGGGATGTCAATTTGAATACTGATTAGCGAATTTGAGTTATCCCGCATATAATAGTTGTGGAAGAGCATCAGCGGGTTGAGGTACCGAAAGTCAAACTGATCTGCCTTGTACATCATAGATTCAGTAATACTTAACTGAAAAAGACTAAATACGGGAAATTCCAATCTATGAGCAATAAAATACTGAATAGATTCCTGCGCCTCGGCACCATCATCATCTTTTTTCCAATTTTCGGGATCAAATGCCGCTGTGAGAAAAGAGAATTTATAATCATTATCCCACGCTGATATTCGCAGGAACTCATGAAAATCCAGATGATCATCAAGCATCAGATTACCAGTTACACCATTACCCCAGGCAAGTTTATCACGGCCAAATTGCACATTCCATAATTCTCCTCCGGTAGATACATAGGCACGCCATGGGAAAGAGGTATCCAAATTTGAGAGGGAATCATCAAATATGATATTAGTAGTAAATACTGGTGAGAAAAATTGTGATGATGAATCAGTTCCCGGATAAAAGCGATTATTCCGAATTTCCATAAGAGTTTCACCGTAAACCGCATCTTCAAACCCTATCATCAGAGGAACTGACAGAATCGGGTTACGTAGAGCATAACTGTATGCCCACTCCTCATCCTCACCAAAGGTACTTTCTTCATTGGTATGGATGTATATCTCCGGAGATAGTGTAATGTTTCCCCCAAACCACAATGAATTTTCGCCAGTAAAAACCTGCTCTTCTTTAGCCAATTCCCCCAAAATTTTCTGGTACAGAATTTTAGCTTTTGAAGATAGTTTTTCCTGATCAATTGAGTCCATCATAATTCTCAACTCGCTAAAGCTCCAGGGACCGGAAGATGAAGGCAGTCCCATTCCTACTGAAACATAAAGGGTAGAAATTTCCCTGTAGAGTATAGAATCAGTGGGGGCTATTTTCTGGTTTCCAGTACTAAAAACAAACGGGCTGGTTCCCAGGCCAACAAAGACCAGTAGAACTACTATAAGTGACCGTGACCGTGACCGCCTCATAACTTTCTACTCCTTTCTCTGATATACCCTATTCGGCTACTCAATTTTATCAATTTGTGACCTGAACCAGTTGTGGACGGAAGTCCATCTCCTGTTTATTGCACTGGGGAGGTGTATTTCATATCCTAATAGAGAAACAACAGGTTTTCGATCAATGACCTCAGCATATGAGTATACCAACATACCGGTTTCCAACTGCTCAATAATTACCGAGGCAGTATATTTTTCTTTCTTGATAGCTGGAAAAATTCCAAATACCGAGAGAGTTGTCATATTTCGTACTCGAATACTAATTATATTCGAGAATATGGAGTAGTCATACTGGTAGTAGTTTCCGAAAAAGGAGGTGTCGGATTGAAAGACAATATCGACAATCTTTGCCGGAAGTGTATCAAGAACCGGATCAGGTAGTTTTTTTTTGCTGCCTACTTTATCTGTAACAAACGATTTGGAGATAAGTACTGCAGGCTTATCTCCATTTCTGTGCGAAATATAGGTAAGCCCTTCCTGACTCGATACTTCCCGAAGACTATTAATTACTTGAACAGTCCTATCTTCTAATGATTTGTTCGCTATACTCTCCGGGTAAGGAATAAACGAAAGGGCTTCAGCAAAGAATCCCCCCTTTTCCATACTGAATTTTTCAGTATCAATCAACACCCATTTATTGGAGGGAAGGAGCAGAATATTCGGCTCTGTAACACTATCACTAATAACCAATCCACCAGAAAGAAGTTGTTTCATAATATCAGGTTTGTTACTGAAAACATCTTCCAGTGTTTTTGCAGTCACCTGGGTACATATTGCAAAGAGAATCATCAGCAGTACCGTAATTTTTAACACTTTGAATTTACTCATCAAGTAATTCCTTAATATTCTTCAGTAAGCCCTTTTTAAATTCCAATTCATGAAAACTACGCGCATGTTCTCTGATAAATTCTGGATCAAATTGCTCTTTCACTGCTTCGAAATGACACAAAACCTTTTCAACAGCTTCTATAGTCTGTTCTGGAAAAAATAATCCAGTGGATTTGTCTATAACAGTTTCAAGGAGTCCTCCCTTACCATAGGCAATTACGGGTACTCCATAGGACATTATTTCCACAGGAATAATCCCAAAATCTTCCTCACCTGGAAATACCAGAGCTTCAGCCCCAAGTATATATTCTTCGATTTTACTCCAGATAAGTGAACCAATAAAGGTAATATTCTCTTTTGCCAGCTTTTCAAGTTTTGCCCGATCTTCGCCCTCTCCAATTACCACAAGCTGTTTGCCGTTTTTGTTAAAAGCAGAAACCAGCAAATCAATTCGTTTATAGGGAGTTATTGCCCCAAAACTAATGAAATAGGGATTCTTTTGCGATTTGTAAATTCTGTTCCGCTTTTCCAGTACAGAATCATCAGTAAAGAGTTCCGGATTAACCGGTGGAAAAACCACTGAAGATTCCCGATCATAATATCGCTTTACCCTATCCTGAATATTCCTTGAATTAGCTACATACTTATCAACATTTTCAATCGTGGTGATATCATACTTCTTCAAACGCTTAAATTCTCTGGCAGCAATTCTGCGAACCAAAGGATTTGTAATATTCTCCAAATACTCATGTGTATGTTCCCAACTATAACGCATGGGGGTATTTATATAGCAGAGGTGTGGAATTCCATGAGTTGAAATCCCCTTAATTGGCCCTGACTCAATAGAGAGGATTAAGTCATATGTCTTTTTCGTATTGAGAGACCGAATGGCAGAGGGATAGAGAGGAAACAATTTCTTGTAGTGTTTTCGTAATAACGGTTTATCTAAATACGATGAAGTTATTGAATGTCCCTCCAGGTACTTTCCACAAACTTTTTCATCATAAAACAGGGTGTATATATCGGCATTGGGAAATAGATCCAACATTGCTCTTGCAACCTTCTCCCCTCCCCGCCATGTAATAAACCAATGGTGAGCAATGGCAACCTTCAACTTCTGATACCGTGGAAAGATAGACTCTAACTGATTGACTGATACTAGAAGTCTGTCGGACTCAATCATTTCGGGTTGATTTCTGATCTTTTTTCCATCTTTTTCGTCGCTCAATTGTCGCATATGGCTCATATTCTCCTCATTCGCTCCTAAAATATGAAAAAAAACA
The DNA here is from genome assembly GCA_013202335.1 of Bacteroidota bacterium. Next base: position 8,961 of record JABMQR010000015.1, on the reverse strand, counting down.
GCTAAAAACAAACTCAAAAGCACCAAGTCTGCCAGACTCCTAAATCTGGACCTCCGTGATATCAGTATGCATTTTTGTTCACAAATCCCTTGAAAAAGGTAAATAAAATAATCTTAATATCAAAAAATAAACTCCAGTTTCGAATATAGTAAAGATCAAACTCAATTCGTGTTTCTATTGAAGTGTCCCCCCGCCAGCCATTTACCTGAGCCCAGCCACTAATACCTGCTTTAACTTTATGCCGAAGCTGGTATCCAGATATTTCTGCAGAAAACTTTTCAACTAATTCAGGACGTTCCGGACGAGGGCCTACTAGTGCCATATCTCCTTTCAGGACATTAAATAATTGAGGGAGTTCATCAAGACTGGTTTTACGCAGGAACTTGCCAAACCTTGTTACCCGGGGATCATTTTTCACTGTCATCTGAACGGCATGAGATTTTTTTCCCTGATACATTGAGCGAAACTTCAACATTGAAAAAATATTTCCATTTTCTGTAACCCGTTTCTGGCTATAAAATACTGGACCCCTGCTGGTCAACTTAATTCCCAGTGCAATAAAAATTAGTAAAGGACTTATTACCACCAGACCAATCAAGCTAACTGAGAATTCAAATAATCTTTTTATAAGTCTCCCGAAAAAACCGATCTGAGTCTGATTTATATTCAATACTGGTATATTGTAAAAATCTAACAGTGTTGTTCCTAACTGTGAGGAGTTAATGTCCTGAATAACCAGTAGATTACTAAAAGAGTTATTACAGGAGTTTACCTGAAACCAGATTTTCTCTGATTCCTGGGGGGGGTACCCCACAGCTATAATATCAGGGTTCATGTCTGCAATTAATTCAGGAAGCGGCTGCTTGTAGTTTTCTAGCCCATAATCCTTATTGAGGTCACCATCACAAATTCCCAAACATTGCAGCCCAACCCTTTTTGATCCCAGAATCTTTTTTATAAACTCATCCACCCTGTCACCATGACCAACAATTAAAACAGTCTTAACATTCCTTCCTTTTGCTCGTGCTTTTCCAATTAATTGGTTGACCATAGCACGCTCAAAAACAAGTAAAAATGTAAGAACAACCCAGAAAATTAAGAGAGTTAAACGGCTTACTTTTTCAGGAGAGAAGAAGTAGAATAGTACGATGATTAAGAGGGATGCACGGGCAACACCCTTGATGATTGCCTGCAGTTCTTCAACCCAGCTCAATATTCTTGTACTATTATAGAGTTTAACATTATTAAGCGAAATAATTACCAGTGGGCTGATAATAAATCCAAGATTGAAGAAGAACAGTTCAAGGTTTAGCTGGCCTCCAGGAATAAGCTTGAATCTAACAAAATAAGCTATCATCCAGGAGAATATTATTGCAAAAAAATCGAGAAATACCCGAAGTAAGAAAAAATTATAGTCTTTTTGGTGAAACATTATCAAACTCCTAGTACAAGACCTTGATCCCCACTGAAGCAGCAACGGAGTGGTTTGGGTCTGACCATTCACCAAATGTCTCAGCCACACCTAAATCAGATGCAAAACTTACTTCCCTATGCCATTGTACGGCATAGCTAGGCCTAAGCATAAGAATCAGGGGGAAATCATTAAAATGATACTTCAAAGAAAAACTAAAAGCAAGAATATGGCCTGTTAATGTACCGGTAAAGTTTTTTTCCGGATATTCGGTTATCCGGTCATAGTCTATTGAATCTGTCAATGATCCGCCAAATTGGTCACTGTGGCGTATATAGCGAATAGTTGTTTCAAAAATAATATCAGCAGAGATAAAATTTGATGTTGAAAGAAAAAACTCATCGCTGTTTGGGGGAAGATAATATCCTATATTCTCACCTTTATGGATATATGTGGTATCCATAGGAGTATCAGAATAGCTTGCATGATTACGTATACCATGCGTATAGAAGAAGGGTTCAAGCTTTGTATACTGCAGGCGAATCAATCCCGGCACCCAGGAAGCCAGAGAAATCTGTGCACCTGCCTGAAGGGTAAAAATGTTTCGTGCCTGACGAAACCAAACCACCGGATTTGGGGTGTTCATCTCATCAACAACTACAGAGCCGTAAAACTGGAGTCCTTTTATAGGGGTGTACTGAAAATCGGCGCCTGCATACATATTATCAAAATCACCCAGCATGTTTTGGTAAAGCGTGGTTATGGTAAAGGGATTTAGATATCCCATCTCAAAACGCTTTATCCAGACAACATTTTCAAATAGTGAAAGTTTCAGATTTTTTATTGGTGCTATTTCTATACGTTTCATGGTTAGCATGTTTTGTCTAGTATTCTTTAGTGAATCGTGCCATTCAGTTAGGGAACCGGTAATATAGGTGTATTCCAACCAATCGGCCAGCTGCATTCGTATTTCCAAAGCATCAAAAGGTCTTGCATCCCGGGAAATAAGCAGCCCCATACTTCCATGTCCCCAATCCCGGGCATACATCCCCCAATGAAGCTCCAGGGCATCATTAAACAGAGAAATATTTAGTTGCGAGTCGGAATCGGCTCCTACGACAGGAAATGGGGCAATCCCATCTCCATAGCTATAATCCACATTGGTTCCATCATCCCGTCCAAGAAAATTAAAATAAGTTCCTTCACCTGGGGTTGTGTAGTCATAGTTGACAACTGGAGTCTCAGAGGGAAATTGAAAACTGATCACTCCTACAAGGGGATTCAGCTGATCAAGCCGTACCCCAGCTTTTATCCTATAAGAAAACGCCTCGGTATAGTTCCCCTGCAGGAAAAAGTTATAACCAGATCTATAATCAATTTTTCCGCTTAAAAAGTTGTAAGAAAGATTCTGATCGAGAGAGATTCCCAGCTCAGCCTGAACATCCTCTTTACTACTAAAAAACCCAATTTTTCCATTTAACAAGGGATTCTCCCCAGTTTCTGGCTGCAATCGATCAATAGTTTTCTGAATAGCAGATATTTCAACAGCATGCACATCTATACTGTTAGCAGCTTTATGCAAATTATTAATAATATACTCTGTGGAATAGGGTCGTATTTCACTTAATGTATCAATGTACCCACGCAGCTCACATACTTCCAGTAACAAATACGCTTCATCTTCCAGGGGGACAAGCAAATTCATTGCGGATAATCCTGGCATAATTCCAAGAATAAAGAGGAAAAAAACTAATATAATTTTCCCAATTGTTTGATTTATCCTTCTTGTATTTGTTTTCACTGCTATTTTATCAGAATATGAATTCGTTTTCATCAAATGTTCTTGCCTTCTGAAAGATATAATGATTCTAAGTGTTTTATCGTATCATAATTATAAAAATAATCTGCTCTTTTCACCATATGTTTTTTATTTTCCTGATACATAGCTTTATCACTTATCAATTGTCGGAATTTTTCAATTGTTTTTGGGAAATCGTCTATTGGTACTACACATATTTCATTTCCAACAATTTCAGGCAGTGAAGCTTTATCAGAAACCAGCGTCGGTACACCCAAAGCGCCCGCTTCTATGGGAGGTAACCCAAACCCTTCATATTTTGATAAAAGAACTGTTGCAAAAGCATTTTTATAGAGAACTTCCAAAGTTGAATCATCAACTTCTGTCAGTTCAATGAAATTTTTATTAAATCGTGTTTTTATTAATTCCTTTGTTACAAAATCTTTGGTTTTACTTTTCCTACCTACTAACACCAACTTGATATCTGGAAATTCTTCCATTAGTTTATTAAAAACCCGGATTGTAAATTGAAGGTTTTTGTGCAATTTTCTATTTCCAACATATAAAAAATATTTACCATTTATTTCAGGTACATTGTTCTTTACACTGTAAATACTGCTGCTAGCCTTTGCATGATTCAAGGGGCTTACCCGGGTATAAATAGTAGTAATATTACTTATTTTATATTTCAAAAATTTACATAAATCATTTTTCGTAAATTCGGAAACAGTAATTATATGGTAAAATCTCTTTAGGTTTAATTTGAGAAAAAGATAAAGATAAATTTTAGTTTTTAATTTATAGGTAAGGCGGAGAGGAATAATATCATGCACAGTGATAATAGTATTTCTTGGGATAAGAAGCGGAGCATTTGTATGGGTAAAATGAATTATATCATACAATTTAGCCAACACTGAGAAATACCGTATGCCAACCAGGACTTCTCTCATTGAGAAGGGTTTTATATCCGACCTCTGTAACGATATATTTCTTGAGGACAATTCCTCTTCCATCCAATCTAGTGAATCATTATACACCAATAAGGTATAGGAAATCTTATCAGTAGATTGTATATTTTTAATCAAGTATTCAACATATCTTCCAATACCTGACATACCATATGTACGACTATCTATAAGAACTTGTTTCATAAAATCCTTTTTTTGACAAGAAATTGTTAATACACTATAAAATAGAGCAATCAAGTGTTTATCTTTGGGCATTACCATGTATTTTTTGTGATAATACCACAGTTGCAATTCTAGGTAAAGTAGAAGACAATTCGATAGAGGTTAAAATCAGATGTTTTTAGAACTTTTTATCTACCAATATTCTGATAAATTTGAACTGGAAATTCAGAGTAAGATCACGGACAGATGATCTCCTCATGTAACCGTAAGTATGGTGGATTTGTTTCTCAATATTATAATATATAATTATGAACTTTCCTGGATACAGGTAATAATATCAGTATTTACTCAGTAGAAGTATTGTATTATAGTGTTTTTTATGTTCTAATCTTTGTTATATTCTTCCTAAAAAGGGATTCAACTTTTGCATACTAAATACAGAAAGTATCAACAGATTTTAATTGTTCTTGTATTTCTCATTATTATTGGAAATATAGATCTTTTTGCAAATGACCTACCCTTTGTAATTGGATCTGTAGACTTGTTTATTGAGGGTAAAACAAATAAACAATTACTACTTAATGAACTTACCATTTCTCCTTATTCAGATACTTTCGCATCAGAAGAAGATCTTAAATCATATATAGAGAAAATAAAACAATTATTATTCAATAAACGGATATTTGAAAGTGTTACGTCTACTATAGAATTTATTGAAACAACTTCAAATTACAATGTGTACAAAATAGCGTTTGATATAATCGATGCAGGAACGTTTCTCCTTCTACCTTTCGGTAAATACGATTCAAATTACGGGGGAAAATTAGGAGTTAAACTCTATGACAAGAATCTTTTTGGTTTACTGTCAGATTTTTATTTCGATACTAGCATCCGCCAACTCAATGTAGTTGATTTTGACCAATATCAATTTGTATCCACTTTTCAATTAACTAATATGCCTCTCTTTAAACAACGTTTTGATATCAGTATGAATTTAATAATCGATAAATTAAGTGATTCACTTCAAAATGGAATTTATAGAGGGTCTGCTCAGTTGTATGATATCCATTTAGGAGACCAATCAGTTGACATTTTCTCAAGCTTAAGTCTGACCCAAATTAGTACTACTGATATCACAACGTGGGGAAATCCAGATTTAAATATAGGATTGAAATGGAAAAATATCCCGTTGTTTGATGAGAAATTGAATATATACTTCAACACAAATTTACAAAAGTCTGGAATTAGTTGGGAAAATCCAAACCTGACCTTTACTACTAACCTTAGCAGCACAACTCTTAGTATCTTTGGTAGAGGGATAACAGCATATATTGAACATATTTATTCTCATAATTTTGAATCAAACGAAGTTATTTCTCATGAAATAAATAGCGGTATTTCAACATCTTTCTCGCTCCCTGCAAAAATCAATTACACAATTTCAGGAAATGTAAAAACAAACCATACAAATAATATTTTTGATTCAGTTTATATTACAACAGAAAACTCACTTAATCATGGAACGATTAACTGGAATGACAATTTCCGTGAAGGGAATTCTACGAACTTTTCAATTTCAACCAGTATGCCGGTCAACAAAGGTATTTCAGAGCTCATGAATCAGTTTTCAACCTATACTCTCTTACAATCAACTAACTTTATTCTGCTTGAAAATTTCCTCAATCTAAGTTTTAGGGGGGTTGGCTTTGCTGCAACAAACACTCCGCGAAGTTTTCCTGTTTCCCCCGTTCATGTTATACCTGGTGAATATATGCGTGGGATATTGAATATAAATCTCCCTCAACAAAATGGCTATGCCGGACTAGTGCTCAATACGAATTTCACCTTTAAATTTTTTGATTTTACCATCCATATATTTGGGAAAAGCCCGGATGGAGAATTTCTCATTTCTCCATTTTTTGACTTTTCTATTTTTGACTCCACTCCAATTGCTGATAATTCCGGACCTGCTTGGATAAGATATTCTGGTGGTTTGGAAATTTATGTTATTTTTGACAGCTTCCGCAGTTATCCAATCTGTGCTACCTTTGGGGTGGATCTCGAAGATATAATCTCCTTGACACAAAGAGAAATTGGATTGAGTAAAGTTGAGTTTGAAATCATTCTAGCTCTATCAATGTTCTATTAGGTTAATCCAGACAAGCTGTAAGTTTTTTATAGCACAATATCATTATACCTTCGAACATTGTAGGAATGTTGGCACCAGGTATTACCTGTACAAATTTGTACGATCACAGCTTAAAATAGCTACCAAACCATTCACTTACATTTTGACGTTTCAGAGAAATCTATCTACTCCTCTCTCAAGTATGATGGTATACTCCCTGAGAGTGGTGAGTCAATAAAAACATTGAAGGAGGTCACATATGAAAAATAGAATCTTAGTTATTTGCGTTCTGCTGGTTTTAGTTCTGCTTTTACCACTGTCAGCAGTAAATATGCAGAAGATTTATCCCATTGAATCCGATGTGTATGAAGCACTTACCTTCCTCTATATGGAACAGGGAAAAAGCGTTCCTTCCAGCAGTGGCCCCTGGTCAGCAGATGAGCTTATGAAAATGCTTGAGAGAGTCAATCGGGCATCACTCTCCCCAGGTGGAAGAAACACCTATGATTATGTTGAGGGAAAATTGACTGAACCGCCCAAATCTCAACCATCAAATTCATTTGGATCTTCATTTGGTCTTGATATTGCGGTTGAAGGATACATGCACACAAATACTGATGATCCAGGATTTTTTACCGATGAGCGGGATTGGATAAATGATTTTGAAACTCGGGAGCCATTTCTCAACATTCCGTTTGAGACCTGGGCAGCAGATAATTTCTACGGATATTTTGAGCTACCGGTAACGATAAATCAATTTAGCGGATCAAATGACACCTCTGATATGTTTAATCATTCTTTTACAACAAATATCTTTATCGTCCCTCCAAACCAGCTGGGGGACTTGAATATGAATATTCCCTACAGAGCTTTTGCCTCAGCAGGCGGAGAGTACTGGAACCTGCAGTTTGGTCGGGACAGGATTGGTTGGGGAAGCGGACAAACGGGAAATCTCATAGTCGGCAGCCACCTCCAATACAACGATTTCCTGAAGTTCACTACCTATCATGATATGTATAAATTTACATCCATTGCAATGGCTTTCCCGCATCCAATGGATTATGGAGAAACAAGCCAAAACAATCTAATTGAGGGATTGCGCATGTTTATCTCTCATAGATTGGAATTCCGAATTCTTGATATTATAAATTTAGCTGTTACTGAAGGCATGATGTATATGTCAGAAGAGAATACTTTTGACTTGCGATATCTTAATCCGCTAATGCTTTATTATGATTATTATATTCGAGGCAACTCAAACTCAATCCTGGGATTAGATGTTGAAATAAATCCCTGGAAGAATATGAGTATTTATGGACAGATTGCTGTAGATGAATTTGCCCTCCCGGGAGAACCAACAGTAGGAGCTGGAACCAATCCTGAGGCTTTTGGTTTCCTTGGCGGTATTAAGGGAGCTCTCCCAATGGGAGCGGGGACTGCATTCGCCGGATTCGAGGCAGCATTCACCGACCCCTATCTCTATTTACGTGATAATGGTAACAGAAACCAGGACGTTGGTGAATATGGAATAAATTATGTTGTTGGTTTACGAGAGTTTGGTGGTGGAATATTTTTCACAGAGGATTTCCTTGGATACGAGTATGGAAATGATGCTATAGTATTCAATCTTAATGGTGGATATACAGCCTTTGACAAATTAAGAATTGAAGGGAATGTATTCTATATGCTCCATGGAACTCAGGATATGTATACATTATGGATTGAAGGCGAAGATACTGATCCAGACGACCCAACAGTAGTAACGACACCAACCGATGCACCTGCTTCTGGAAACCAGGACTCAGATGCAAATTCTCGTGATGCTGTAGAGCATACTCTGGTATTAGGTATCAAAGGATCTTACAACATTCTTGATAATCTTAAAGTGTATGGCCAGACTGACTGGCTGTATAAGGTAAATCCTGGAAATCTCAGTACGAATGACCCGGTTTCAGATCTGCAGATTTCATTGGGAGTTGCATACAGTCTCTAATAGTTAAATTATAAAATATTGAGGAACATACCGCATAGCATGTGTGTATGTTCCCTTTTTTCCGTTTGGTTAGAGTGCTGCGGTGATACCTAGTGTCTGTCCGAAAACATCATAACTTTATATGATGGAAAGAAATAATCCAAAATAATACCACGAATGAATTCACTAAATGTCTCAAAAATGGTATAATAAGCATAAATACGCGGATTATTCGCTGTTTTTTAGGGAGGGAATCCGATCATGAGAAAAAGATTCGAGCAGCAATTTGCCCTTGGCCAGATGCCGATACAAGATATTGTTTTTACAACCAGAACACGGGACAGGCTTTCGGGTTTGTATCGAGCCCTGCAGGAAATTTTCATAACTCCCGAATATAATGAAAAAATATTCTCGATACTGGAAAAAGAGATAACAGATAAGAAGAAGAAAACCGGAAGAACCGGGATGGATCTGTGGATTCTCTTTATTCTGGCGCAGACCCGGTTGTGTCTGGATATAGAT
>JABMQR010000183.1 GCA_013202335.1 Bacteroidota bacterium | reverse complement strand
TCTGTATGCAACAGATCCCTACTTTCAGCTGTAATTGTTTTTACAGTGCTTTGAGTACTTCAGTCATTTTCCCATTCTTAAGTGCTGCTTCACATTGTTTGCAAATGACTATTTTTTTCTCGTTAGCTTCTCTTTCAAACATAAGTTTAATACCGGTTCTTTTGCAAACTGGACACTTTCCACGTCCTTTGTTGTTTAAATCAAGTATTCCGGCGCCTCTATGTGCTTTTGCCATAATGTCTCCTTCAGTCTATTTATATATACATGCTTTGATATTAATTCAAGATGTTAATTCTTTTCTGACTATATTGATGGGGGTGGAAAATGTCAAGATGTACTTAGTGAGACGAACCTTGGGGATAATAGAACAATAAGTATTTTCCAGGAAGAAAAATAAATGATTTATTAAATTTTTCTTACACTAAAAATTTATTTTTCCAGGCAAATCCTGACGAGAAAACATAATAGATATTGCCATAGAGATAACAATCCCCAATCTCAGTATCACTATCTACTATTTACAATTGTTTCTTTAAACAGTAACCTGAACATATTATAAATATATACCGGGAGTAGTTTATGCAGGATCTATCAGAACTTATAAAAATAATTACAGAAATTTCATCGGTTGAAGAAATGAATAAACTCTTTGAAGAAATATTTACCACAAAAGAAAAATATGATCTGGCTCTCCGTTGGCGGTTAATGAAAGACCTTTACAACTCCGTTCCTCAAAGAGAAATTGCTCATAATCTGGGAATAAGTTTATGTAAAATTACAAGAGGCTCAAAAATATTGAAACAGGAAAAATCAATCTGTAAAAACCTTATATCCCAACTGCATGATTGAGTGGGCGTGACCTTTTAAAAGAAATAAATTTTACAAAGAAAAATTAAAAGAAATTATTCCGGCAACTGATCCTGAAACACTACCTGTAGAATTATCAAATACTGATTCCAGCACTTGATAGGGTAAAATCACCGCAGCGTTAAATGTCATAAATAATAGATCAGAGGAAACCCCTGCCGAATACACTCCATCTTCATTACTATCCAGAGATAAAATGGAATTCAGATCTGGTAATGGTTGGTTGTAACCCAGCTGAATTGCTAATGACACCCTGTTGGAAAATAATAAAGACCCTTCCAACCCCAGATTAAGAGTACGATTATCATTATTGCCGATGTTTTTCAAATCAGCCGCAAGGAGAAGATGAGCAAGACGAAGTACTCCCGCACCCGTATACTCTTCAGTGCTTAAACTGATACCAAAATCAAGACTTTGTAGAATTCTTGTAACATCAATTGAAATCCCTGAGCCACTTTCAGTAATAAAATCGATCACCTTATCACTATAAATCCCAAAAGTAAAAATCCCGGCATCCATCATCAAACCAAACCCTACTTCCATGGTCTCTTCATTTGTTGGATTGAATTCTGCGAAGAAAATTTCCTGTAAAAATTCTGCCCCGATTGATATTAAATCACCATCAATACCTATTTTTTTATTATTTAAATATGATTTTTTTGAGGCACTCACATCAGCACCCAGAGAAAATGAACCAATCCCCAATGCAATTCCAGCTTTTACTACATTTAGCCTCGCTACATCAATTGAGAGGACCCCACCAGAAGATCCATTATTTTCAAGACAGTAATCAGAATATGCTCCAATAAACCATCCAGGAGCTGTAAACACGAGATCAATAGTAACTGATGGGTGATTCAATATATCTTCCAGACCATTATCATAAGAACTGTCTAGCTGGAATGTATCAAGATAACTCAAGCCGGCATGCAGCTGGGAACCGGAAGAAAAATACAATGCAGCAGGGTTCATTGTCTGAATATTCAGATTGTCTGAAATACTGATCGCGGCGCCCCCTAATCCAAGAACTCTTGAGGCCCCATTTTGACTGGAGGATGGCAGATTCTCAGCAGGTAGAATAAACGCAGTCGTAAAGAGAACTAAACATATAAGAGTAAAAAAAATTTTCATGTACCCACAACCCAACCAATTTTTAATTAACTTTAATCTATCGTGATATTGCAAAAAAATAAAGTGTTATATTATATCAATTGTTAAAACTATTCTCAGGACTATAAGTTACAAACGGATTGGCGTTTCTCACCTTTAGAAGTTTGATTAAAGTATGTCAGATGTCTGTTATGCTGAAACAAAAACAGGTAGTTGCTTGATGGTCTCCTTTTCTGGAGTTTTGTTGAGAAGAAACCAAATTTTAATACTGAATTTATCTAATATGGAGTGAGAGAAAAAGGCTCTGCGTGAATAGACGCCAGCCATCGCCTTTTGAACTGATTTCCGGTTAAGTCCAGCTGCTTCTGCATGAGTTTTTCTTTCACTTTTTGCACTATTTTGACGATGCAGTTTTCGAAAATTATGATAGTGCTTATATATTATCATTCTTGCAATAGTTCCTGTTGAACATCAATATGTTCGTAATTTGGGTATACTTTCTTTTAGGTGGCATGTGCAATACGGGTTTGAGCAGAATGGTGGTCTTTTCATATTCAACTCCATTTTTTAAAAGTGGATTATACAAGTAAGACTGAATAATTCATTACTTTTATTTAATTCTGCTAAATTTTTTCATTTTTATTGAAAGAAAAAGCTGATTAGTCATATTTTGCTTGCTTTCTAAATCGTCAGGTTATAGCATAGAAATAGGGTTTCTATTTCATTGTGAACTAAGTCAAGAATCTATAACTGGGGGAAAGACATGGAATTTGTGAGAGATGTGATTTCTAAAAAAGGGAACAAGTTCTGGACAGTTACGCCTGAATCATCTGTAAAGTCATCTTTGGATTTGATGGCAGAGAAAAACATTGGAGCTGTACCTGTTCTGGATAAGAAAGGCGAAATTGCCGGTATCTTTTCGGAGAGAGACTTTACACGTGCCTGCTCAAAAGACAATAAGCTTTGCCTTGAATATCCTGTTTCAAAGGTTATGACATCCCGTGTTTTTTGTGTAAGCCCAAAACAGTCAATTGACAATTGCATGGCTTTAATGACCGAAAAACGCATCAGGCATCTACCTGTCCTTGATGGGTCCACGCTTGTTGGGATTATTTCTATTGGTGATGTTGTTAAGGCTGTCATTACAGAAAAGGATATTTTAATTGATCAGCTTGAGCACTATATAGAGGGAAGTTTATAGTGAGACGAACCTTGGGGATAAAGGCTGGTTAAGTTCTTTTCTCATATAAGTTTATGGGCCTGATATAATATTTATTGCATCTAACCAATCCCTCTGGTTCTTAAGTGCTTGCAGGAAATCAAGGTAGAAAATAGCAACTCAACATCTCCCCCCATTCTTCATAGCACCCTAGATTCCCGGCAAATTATACCTAGGTTGGAGCATCAACACCAAAACAGCCATAGAGCTCTTTCTGTTTCTGTGTAACCTCTCCTACATGCGGGGTATGAC
>JABMQR010000182.1 GCA_013202335.1 Bacteroidota bacterium | reverse complement strand
CGGGCAATATCGCCGCTCATACCAAAACTTCCATGAAGTGAATTTTGGGCAAGAGTAAAAGGACTTAACGTAACAATGCGCGGCCCCATTTGCTTCCACTCTTCCAGTGTCCCTTCAAACTCCGGAGCATCCGGTTCAATAAAAGCCAGGTGTCCGGTCCAACCGGGACCGCTGTAGCATGCATCAGCATTACCCATATCAGCTATCATTTTTCCGTAGTGACCAATATTTTCAGTGGTCATTCCGACAATCTGTTTTTTTGGCGGACGCAAATCTTCATCAATCTGATAATAGAAATTGTTATTCATGGCGTAGGTAAACCCCCATTTCCATGACTCAGGGGCAACATTACCATGTTCATCAGCGTACTCATCCATAGCAAAAACATGAACATGTTCACAATTAACTCTGAATTTATTTATTAAGTAAGCAACCTGTCTGTAGGCTGGTGCCGGGTTGGGAAAAATCAAAACCACCTTTCTTCCCTCATCAGCAGCCAGTTTAATTCGATAAAAAATATCTGTTATAAAAGCAAACTCAATATCATGCGCCTTTCTTACCATGATATTAAAATCAGGATTCGAATGCTTCTCGATATCCTCTCTTTTAATATTCCTGCAATATTCCAAAACTTCCATATCCCTGAAAGGAACGTGTATTGAAGGGCTGTACGTGAATTTTTCCATATGCTTCTCCTCGAAAATCTCAATTGATGTTGATATGCTATCTTTTTGTTTTTACTATTTTTAAATTATTAACAATACAAGGATCAAAAAATCTGTAATCATTTAAGTTTACAGATGACTAAATTCATTCTATTATTATAACCAATTGTAAGCAAGCTTTTTTTCCTTGTTATCCAATAAATTACTAAAAGAGTAAAAAACAAATATGAAAAGAGTAAGAAAAGAGGGACCGTTCCCTGTAGTTGAAAATCTCACTGAAACCAAAGATTCACATTTCTATCATTTCCCCTCTATGGAAAAACTGTCGAATGGTGATATCCTCCTCTGCAGCAAAGAACTGAACGGAAGTATGAATGATCCTCAGGGAAAAATCCTGACATTTCGGTCACACGATGAGGGAAAAACATGGAGAAAAGAGGTGCCCCCAACCTGTCATGACGAAGCATTGTATCCTGAAAAAGGGTACATAATGGCTCATGTTACTGAAATTGAACCCGAAGAACTGATAGCCGTTTACGGTCTTATAGATACAGACAAAAACAGACCAATGTTTAACCCCTCAACCGACGGGATGCAGAATGCGGTCATCAGAACTACAAAATCATTTGATAACGGAAAATCATGGACAGCACCAAAAAATATTGAGTTTGAGTCTGCTGATATTATTGTTCCAAGCAAAATAATTAACCTTCCCGATGGTACCCTTGGGTTTCCCTGTGAAATGCATGATCATTGGGAAGGCGGATATGTAGAGGGCAACTGCAGTCGGTTTATAAAGTCCTACGACCGGGGAGATACCTTTTCCGAAGGTAACATCATGGCCGCTGATAAAGGAATTCTTTACGGAGATGCACGCCCTACATTTATTAAGAATAAACTAGTAGTTTTCCTCTGGACACTTAATCTGGCCAAAATGGAAGATCAGCCTATTCATGTTGTTACAACAGAAAACTGTGCCAAGTCGTGGAGCGATCCTGCCCCTATTAATATTACCACGCAGATTATGTCTCCAATGTATTTGGATGATGGGCTTTTGCTGGCTATACATCAGGACAGATTCTCCGGCAGCCCCGGACTTAAGGCAATACTCAGTCATGATAATGGCTTGAATTGGGATAAAGAAACAGAGACCACTTTATATGGTGCTGATAATAGACCGGATGGAACTAATCCGTTCGCTCAATTCGATCAATTTCAATTTGGCTACTCTTCATTATTGAAAACGGGAGATAATTCATGTCTTGCATCATTCTGGCATGCTAATGGGGAGACTACTTCAATCTCGGTGATGAAAATCAGTATTGAGGATGTATAAAAATTAATAATTTACATTTTTTAAAAGCACAAATTTCCGCATCAGCTGTAAAGAATAACCTACAGGTTATACGAAAACATCTTCGCCCAAATACAAGATTATGTTCTGCGGTAAAAGCTGATGCCTACGGACACAGAATCAACCTTCTGGTAGATATTATCTCAGAGTCATCCGATATGCTGGCGGTATCCACCCCCTACGAGGCTATTGAACTTCGTTCGCTCGGATATCATGGACCAATACTGATGTTTCAGACAATATTTGGATTCGCAAACGGGGCAGAGCGTGAAAAGGTTTTGACGGACCTGATTACACAAAAAATTATCATGACACTTGTCTCGCAAAAGGGAATTCCCCTTATTTCATCAATTGCACAACGTCTTAAAGTTGCTGCAGAAGTCCATATAATAATTGATACAGGAATGGGACGTTCTGGAATCCTTGCCGATGATGCATTGGATCTCATACAGAGTGTGGAGAAAACACCGGGAATGAAGCTTACCGGAATATACACACACTTTGCTGATGCCGGTGCTGATGACAAAACCTTTACATTTTCTCAGCTGCAAACTTTTAAAAAAATTGTGAACTGCTGCAATACCAGCGGTTTGATTCTGCATACTGCAAACTCTGCAGCAACAATTGATATTCCGGAAACCCACCTTGATATGGTTCGGCCAGGTCTCTCAATTTATGGGTATCAACCATCAGATACTATGCATAAACGTCTCCCCCTACAGCCCGCTCTAAGACTTATCGGTCGGTTAACACAAACTAAAAGGGTTAAAGCCGGAACAAGCTGCGGGTATGGATTAACTCACACCTTTGCACAAAATGAAAAAATTGGAATTGTTCCGATAGGATACGGAGACGGATATCTTCGGTGTTTATCAAATCGTGCCGTTGTAAGTATTGGGGGTAAATATGCTCCTATCCGGGGTCGTGTTTCCATGGATCAGATTATTGTAGAGCTGACGGATATTCCCGGGTCTAAAGTTGGGGATGAGGTAGAGATTATTTCTCCGGATCCAACAGCTCTTAACAGTGTAGAAAACCTGGCTCGGCTTGCAAACACGATACCTTATGAAATAACCTGTCGCCTCGGCCGTAGAATCAACAGAGTGCTAGTTCCATCTTTTACATGAGTGCTTTTTTGAATTATCGCTAAAACTTGATTAATAATTAGCGTATCCGACCAAACAGGGTGCGAACAGTACGATACATAGCAATCCCCATCTCTCTCACTGTCTGTTTTTTACTATCAGCAACCAGATGTCTGGAACATAGTGCTAATATTATACAGCCAAGCCCGCAAATACCAAAGAAAATCCTATAAGCAGTAAGAGGAGCTGAAATTTCTGGCATATTCAAAAGCCACTCAAGTAAAATACCGCCAAAAAATGAACCAAAGAACCAACCAAATCCCAGGACAAAAGTTGATGCAGCGAAAAAAACCGGCCTTTTATCCTCCTGGCTCTGGGAAAACACCATAAACTGCTGAGTAGAATAGATTCCTGAGCCAAAAAGCCCTCGCGATCCCTCCCATGAGAAAAGGGCATAAATAATAATAAAGACCACCCCTTTACCAAGAAGAGCAAAGATTCCAATAGCTAATCCTACAACTGCAATAGTGTAGATGTTTTTCCCTCCTACTAGATCGGCAAGTTTTCCCCAAAAAGGCAGTACCAATATTGAAAGGAGAGATACCACCGCACTAATAATAGAGATAAACAACATAGAAAGACCCTGGACATTTAGCAGATATGGATTGATAAAAGCCATAACCATAGAATTTAGAATGCTGAAAACAACAATTGCCCTCAGAAGTTTTTTAAAACTCACATCCCGAAAAGGGAGTAAAATATCTTTAAAATTAAGATTCGGTCTTTTTTCTATGCGCTGTCGGGGAAGCCGCATAATGATCGCACTTGCAATAATTTCAAATAATCCTGTGGAGAGCATAATAATAAACATCGTTCGGTAAAATTCCTGATCAGTCCCGCCGGTATGTCTGTCCAGTATCCAGCTGAGTGGAATGGCAAGAAGAAATCCGGGAAGAGTCCAAACAACAGTAATCCAGGAGAGATGAGTTCCCAATGTATTCTTTGGTACATGTGCACGAACCAGAAGTTGAATGCAATTATTTGAGATAATGGGGAATATGTGTACTGTAATAAGTATTGCCGTTACCGCACTCACCATAACAGTTTTATCACTAATTAAATTGGGTAAAAGAAGAAAAAGAAGCGGCATAAATACACGAATAAGATAGCCGATTCCTACAATTTCCCGATCCCTGTTAATTTTCCCGATAAAGGGGGCAAGCAAAAGATTCACCGCCATCGGCAACAGATAAGCAAATCCCTTAATGGTTCCAAACTGCTGCATGTTCATACCCATTCGAAGAAATATTCGATCAAGGAACAGGAAGTTTGAAACAACACAAATGGCTATATTATTAAAAAAATGAAAAGAGTATATTTTCCTGAGATTCGGATGCAGGTCAGCCATACTGTTTGCCTTTTGTCAACAGATTCAAGATAGGCTCTAATTTCTTCTCTCTAAGATATTTAACTATTTGAATATGATCGTAGGCGTCAGTGATAAAGACTTCCTGCCTCTGCTCTTTTAACTTCCAAATATAGTTGATCCCGGATATTG
Organism: Bacteroidota bacterium; assembly: GCA_013202335.1. Next base: position 12,567 of record JABMQR010000182.1, on the reverse strand, counting down.
GAATGTTTGCACGTGTATAGAGTTCAGAAAGTCTGTTATTATGAGCCGCATCCACAAGAAGGCTATGAAACCGTAAATCTCCTTCACAAACACCCAGAATATAACCATTTTTTGCCATAAGCAGCATGTGCTGAGCAGTCTCTTCCAATGCAAGAAAATCATCAACCTCAGCTCTTTCAATTGCAAGACGCGCTGCAGCTGTTTCAAGAATTTGCCTTACTTCTTGCGTCTCCTCAATATCCTTCTCCTTATATTCACGAACAAAAGCCCCGCCTCTTTTACCTCTGACAATAAGTCCTTCTGCTCTCAGCCTAGAAAAAGCCTGGCGAACATCTCCACGGTTTACTCCGGCAGATTCACAAATTGCCTCTTCTGCTAATCGTTGACCGGATTCGAAATTACCGGCAAGGAGTTGTTTTCGAATATACTTGTAGACTTTATCAGCCTGAATATTTCCTTTCATTTTTTGTTCTCCACGAAGAGAGATAGTTTAATTCATTTCTCATTTTTGTAGACAAATTATAGACCAAACCGTATACTAGTAAATACATTTTTGTCAACATTTAATGCATTAATAATTTATTATTTACAGGAGTTATCCAATGTCACCTAAATATAATTTTGAAATAATCGAAACAGGGCATGTAAGCCGTGATGATGCCGCATTCCCTACTCTTGTTACCCTTGAAAATGGTGACATTCTCTGCGCACATACCGCAAAAGGAGATGGACCCAATGCATTGGGAGGAACAGATTTTGCTCGCTCTAACGATATGGGTTCAACCTGGGTACATGAAGGTACAATTCTGCCCAGAACAGAAAACCCTGTATCAGTAAACAGCATGCGTTTGAGCCGGGCAGCAGACGGGACACTGCTTGCGTATGGTGAACAGGCACATCTTGAGGGAAAAGGAGTTGAACGGCAATTCGGTATTGATAAAAGCGGACCGGTGCTCTGCACATCCTCCGATGAAGGAAAAACATGGACACCTCCGTCCCCGCTGCCTGCCGATCTTGCAAGTGCATATGAAATCTCTTCACCAATTCTGGCAAAAGACAACAACACATACCTTGCACCGGCTACTACTTTAGCTGATAAAGATCACCTGGGTGAACGCGTAGTTCTGTATGAATCCCGCGATAGAGGAAAAACATGGCCATATTGCCATACAGCCTTTCAGGATCCAGAAGGGAAAAAGGGATTTTTTGAAAAAAAAATTATACACCTTGATGGTTCACGGCTATTAGCGACAGCCTGGACCGTGACCTTGGGTGATTATAAAGATCTTGAAAACCATTTCGCCATATCAGAAGATTTTGGAAAAACCTGGAGTCCGGCCTATCCAACTGGAATCCAGGGACAAACCCTTACTCCTCTCTACCTTGGAGACAATAAACTTCTCTGTTTGAGCAATCGTCGTTATGGTGTACAGGGAGTAGTTGCATATCATGCGGTAATGCGTGAAAACCGGTGGGATATTGAACCTTTGGGACTGCTGTGGGATGCAAAAGCAAGTAGAGATATAAATGAGGAAAAGACAAAAGGGATAGAGGCATTTGATGATTTTGCTTTCGGTCTGCCCTCTGCAATTAGATTAGAGGATAATCTTTTTCTGGCCGTTCACTGGTGCCGGGAAAATGGTATTTTCGGGATAAAGTGGACAAAATTCAGGCTTTAGGCAACTGAGTATTAATTTCCTGTATATATAGAATGAAAATAATTAAGATTGCTGTTTATCACCTGTTTTAAATTGATCTTTCTCCAAATAGGTTATATTGTTATAAACAAAAAATTCTTTAAGAGAGAATACTGCTTTTTCAAGGAGACACCTCATGCAGATGGTGAATTATCAGAAATTATACAATATCCTTCGTGAAAAAATCTTGAAAAAAGAGTATTTACCGGGAATAAGAATTCCTACCGAACGGGAGTTGTGCGACGAATACGGTGTTTCACGAATTACTGTCCGCCATGCCCTTATGCTTCTTCAGGAGCAGAACTTTATTGAGCGTATGCAGGGGAGAGGAACCTTCGTCAGGGCTATCAAACCTAAAAAAGTTGCTATTATGGATTTTGCCTATTCCAAATCCATGAAGCAGGAGATGTCCGGGATGGCTCGTAAGCTGATATCCAATGAAACCGTGATTCCTCCTGTCGACATCATTACCGCACTTAACCTTCTGAAAAATGAAGAGTGCCTTTTCTTTGAAAGACTCGATATCCTTGAAGAAGAACCGTTAGCCTACGACCAGGTATATATCCCGCTTGAGTTATCCCGGTCAATTACCAAAAACCTGCTTACACGTATAGATTTTCTCAGTGCATGGGAAAAAGCAGAAGGTATAAAGGGCTCCTTTGTACGCGAAGCAGTAGAGGCAATTGAAGCAGACGATCTTACCTCTCATCGCCTGAAAGTTCCTTTAGGTTCTCCAATATTAATGGGAACAGAGACTATATTTGACAGCAATGAGCGGCCGCTGGCTGTTTTTATCTCAAAATACAAATCAGATAAATTCAAACTGGTATCCTCATACTCACTGCTTGAATCCGGAGGACGCGGCCTTTAGAGAAAGGGCTCAACTCTCCCTACGAGAGTTTATAAATTTGTATCAGCAATACAGGAGATTTGTTCATGAAAAAGATTTATTCTGCATCAATCACCCCATTTACCGAAAAAGGGGATATTGATAAAAAGTCGATGGAAAAATTACTGGAATTCAATTTAGCCAGAGGTGTTGAAGGTTTCTTCTTTCTGGGAACCATGGGTGAATGGGCAGTACAGAGCAGTAGAATGAAACATGAAGTCCTTGAAACAGCCGGTAATATTATTGGAAATAAGGCAGAAATCATTGTAGGGGCACACTCTACAGGACTCCACGGAATATTGGAAAATATCGATAATTACTCAAAGTATAACTGCACATCTTTTGCTATTCAACTTCCAGGCGGATGGGCTAAGCCGAAAAATCCAGTAGAATATATGCACAAAATAGCCGATTATTCATCAAAACCCTTATATCTCTATTATATTCCCGGAGTAAACGGCATTACATTTTCAAAAGAACAGTTTGCTGAGCTTTTTGCACATCCCAACATTATTGGAGTGAAAAATTCATCAGACAGCCTCCGGGCACGTAAAGAGCTGCTCCTTCTGAAGAAAAAAGTTGATTTTCTCCTATTTGAGGGTCAGGAATGGGTGGTTGATGAATCACTGGCTCTCGGCTGTGATGGCGCACTTGTCGGCATGGCTCCACTTGGAGCAAAATTATTCAGAAGCATTGCTGATTCAGTTGATTCCGGAGACTTAGAACAGGCTGCTGAATATCAAAAGATTATGATCGATATTTTTGACGGTATATATGGAACTGGCTTAACTTCGGTGTGGGCAGGTCAGAAATACGCCCTTAAAGTATTGGATATCTTTTCATCAGCAAATGTTCTGGTGCCTGCAGAAGAGCATGCTCTGACAGATACCGTTAAAAAAAGAGTTGAAAATTGTCTGAAAACTTATAGAGACTATATTGTCTGATTTCAAATCAGAGAAAGTGAGGTACATATGAGATATACCGATACCGGTGAAGTGCATAGAGATTTTCATCTTGCCACTAACGCAACAATCGACTTTGTCCTCTCAGAATATGGAATTGAATTTCTGAGAGAACTTTTCTGCCGTACAGCAAAGAGTGTTTATAAAGACATCTACGAGAATCTGCAAAAAGGCGACTATCAACCGCTTCTTGAGCACTGGAAATACTACTATACAAGAGAACAGGGTGTTTTTACCGCAGCAGAGAAGGACGGAGGTTTCACTTTTCATGTAACTGAATGTCCTGCCTGCAGACATCTAAAAGAGAAGAATACCCCGATTACCGAAAATTTTTATCTTCAAATCTCGTTGCTTAACGAAGCCTGGGCAGAAAACACTCCTTTTATCATTGAAACTCAACTAATAGCTGAGGGAGAGTACAAAATGCTGGTACAAAAAAGGGGTGATCAAGATGATTCCCAGTGACCACTTTGTACGTATGTATAATGAGCTTTTTAAGATGCTCGAGGAACAGGGTCATGAACACCTGCAAAAATACTGGATGCGAATTGCCGGACTGCAAACCACAATCTTAGGTCCCTTCATAAAGAAAGATGGTCTAAAGGGTATGTATGACTACTGGGAAAAGATTCGTATTGAAGAGAACTGTGATGCTGATCTGGTTTTAACAGAGGACTATTTTGAGTTTAAGATGAATAAATGTCCCTCTCTGGGTAAAGTTCTGGATAATGATGCCGGTGCCTTTGAGCTCTACTGCGATCACTGCGCTGGCTGGGTTCAACCTGTTATCAGTCAGCATGGTTATTATTATGTCAGTGATGTTATCTCCAGAACAGAGCCCTCATGCATCATGCGTATCTATAAGGATAAAAAACTGGCTGATGCATACGAAAAGAGTGTTGCACTACCGGCTAAACCATATTAAAACGACAGGCCCGGATATGGGTAACCCCGTGTGTAACGGCATAATAGGTTAATAAAACAGTATTATCATCAAGCAGCACCATATCCGGGGTACCGAATGTGTATCCCGGAAGTGCATTCCATAACCCTTCATCAGTTTCAGCATATGTATTCAGTTCCCCTTTCAGCGGGGTTCCTTTCATTTTTCCTTCCTGCACATCCCACATTTGTATCGGGTTCTCTGTATCCCATGATTTACCATCATCATAAGAAATCCATAATCTTATACCTGCAGGGACAGTCCTCACATTCCCGACAGCAATAGTCGTTTCTGCATCCAGAAAAAGGGGTTTCATAATCTGACTCAGCACCCCTATACTGACAGGCGCTGACCAGGTGCGGCCGTTATCAGAAGAGATGCAGCACCGAACTGCGACAGTTTTCTCTACAGCCGTGATAAAAGTCCAGAGCAGCATTAAAACTCGCCCATCGGGAAGTATGGTAACCTTGGGATCTCCATAGCTGAACTCGCCTGTTTCATCTTCAGCAGTAATGGTTACCGGTAAAAACGTATTTCCTCCATCTTCCGAAATTGTTCCAAGGGTAAACTGCTGCCCATGACAGCCAGTCGCTTCCAGCGGTACAAATAAATCTCCGTTCGGCAGAAGAAAAGGCCGGCTCCCTACATAGACATTATAAGAGACACCGGCAAGATGCAGTGTTTCCGGCTTCGACCAGGAGATTCCCCGATCATAACTTCTTGCAATACATAATCGCTGCCGCAACCTCCGTCCCTCTTCACTGAATATATAGATATCTGATGCAGTCTCCTCAACAACCGTAAAGAATACCGCAACTGATCCATCAGCAAGCTGACAGAGTCCACCGGTCTGAGCTGATTCCGGAGAATTATTCGACACCCCATTATAGACAGTAATTTGATCAGACCAGGTTACTCCGCTATCTGTTGATTTTTGTACCATGAGCACACCGTCAAATGAGTGTTTTTCCTTTCCCTGCCGATAAAGACAGAGCAGATCTCCATTATCAAGCAGACAGGTAAGCGGATAGACACATACTGGATTCGATAACTTTTTTTCAAAATTGGGAGATACTGCGGTATCGTTCAGAATGTTAACTTTCATTTACTATACACTCCTTGCTATAAGAGACTGCACATTATCAACCAAAATGGTTTGTATTTGAGAATCAGTAACACCAAATTGAGTTAGCAGGGGAAGAAATGATATCCAGAGAGCATCCAATCCCCGCCCGCCGTTCTCATGAAAATGTGAAAGGCGACAGGTATCGGTTCCAAAAACCAGCTGTTTTTCATAACCAAGCTCAATTAATGCCGCTATCCGTTCAGCCCGTATGTTTTCAGGCATGATCTCACTCCAGCCAATCATATCAAATCCGCAGTAGGCTCCGCGTTTCAGTATAGGAAGATAATAGGCCAAATCCTTTTCGATATCCTGATGCCAATGCGCATCACAGTGTCCAATTACCACCCTTCCGATATCAGCACCTGCTTTCTCAAGTACATCTAGTTGTGCGTGTCCCGCACGTCCCAAAGAGGCATGTGTCGAAATCGCAACCCCTGTACGCCGTTGTGCTTCAGCAGCAGCCTGAAACATACGGGTTTCAAGTTCATGAAGTTTATATCCCGAAGCATTGGGTTCAGGTTCATTATGACTTCCCAGCTCTCCAATCAATCCGGCCCTGACACCATCTGTTCCTTCATCAATTTCACGGACAAAGTAGTCAGCAATCTCATCAACTGAAGCCCTTCGGACCCATTCGGGGTAGATGTTTTGATCATAGAAAGCGATACCGCTGATTATGTGTACACCACTTTGTTCACTGATAATTTTCAATTTTGCTGGTTCACGTCCAATATCAACGGGGGTCAGCTCAACAATCGATTGCCCTCCGACCGCACAAAAATATTCCAATTCACGAACAATTAATGAGGTGTTATGTAAAATATTATCTTCTTTTTCTGAGTGTACCGAAATATTGCAATAGAGGTGCTCGTGGGCAGTTGTTACCCCCAGTTGATTACGGGGAATTTCTCCGGTTACGGTAACAATATACTCTGCACTCATGCTATTTTTTGCCGTTGAACCAGGCAATCGTTTTTTTAAGAGCTTCCGCCTGCTCCCTCATTTCATTCTCATCTTTTTGATTCGTGGTAAACTGCATAAGCTGAGGTTGGATTAATTCCGCCTGAGGGCAGATTCCGTGTTCTGTATTAAAGCGGTTTTCAAGTCCTATACTTGTCAGAATTTCCTTGATTTCAGGAATAATATCCTCTTCGTAGCAAAGCGCCCAGGCTGCATAGATTCCGTCGCCGCCGTTTTCCCGATATTTATCCCTAAACTCATACCATGTAATTACTTCTGAAATAAAACGAGCTGCAAAAGCATAGTAGCTGTTTCGATCTCCATCAGGAGTTTTTTGGATTTGAAACAGGTCACAACCTTCCATAACTTCACGGTACATTGCTGCCATTTGCTCTCTTTTATTCACGAACCAATCAACTTTCTCAATCTGTGCAAGACCAAGTGCTGCAGCAACCTCTGGAAGCCGGTACATAAACCCAAACGTATCATGCCGTTTAAATGCCGGATCCTGGTAGATTAGCTTATCCACCCGTGTCTGCCCGCTTACAGCCGTTGCGTTTCGTTGGCCCTGTGTATTAAGCTTTCTTACTTTCTCTGCCAGTTTCTCGTCATTACAGGCAATTATTCCTCCGTCCCCGGTGGTGAGATGTTTAGAATTCTCCAGACTCCAGCTTCCAATATCGCCATTAGTACCACCAATTTTACCATTCTGAGTTCCCAGATAGCACTGGGCACAATCTTCCACTACTTTCAGATTATACTTATCTGCGATTGCCATTATTCGTTCCATATCACAAACCTGTCCATACAGATGTACGGGCATAATAGCTTTTGTGCGGCTGGTAATCTTCCGTTCTATATCATCAGGATCTATCAGAAAGGTGTCCGGATCCACATCTGCAAATACCGGGACAGCATTACAGTACACAATGGCATTCATACAGGAGGCAACGGTGAGAGGAGTGGTAATTACTTCATCTCCATATCGTACACCCAGAGCCCAGAGTGCAGCATGCAGTGTTGTGGTCCCTGAGTTAAAGGAGATTGCGTAATTCATATTGAATCGATCTGCAAAGGCCCGTTCAAAACGGCTGTTCATACCACCTGTGGTACTGCTGCCGAATCCGGAGTCGAGAACTTCTTTCACATTATTATATTCTCTCTCATCAAATCGCCATGACAAATCACCCATTTACTCAACCTCCAAAAACTTTCTACTTTTCATAAACCCGTATTTCACAAATTCGGGCATGATCGAGTCCGTTTGTTTCTTTAACTGTAATTCGTACTGCTGATGCAGTTACCGGGTTATCCAATATATGAACTCTTCTTCGTTGATAATTGCCAGTCTCTTTTACCAGAGAATTCCATCTATTTTCGACCAAATACTCTATGGAATAATCTTTTACTGTCTCTTCCTGCGGTCTGCCCCAATGCATTTTTGCGGTATATTCATCACTGTACGAAAGTGTTAACACACGATGCAGACCCGTATCGAAAATCAGTTCAATCCGACCGATAGCAACAGACTCATTCCAACAAAGTCCTATCCATTGCGGCAGAGACTGATTTGGATCACTCATCCAGCGATGTGTTCCCGTTGCTGCCCGATCACTTTTAATCCCGCCGTATCCATGGATTGCCCTGGTCTGCCCGGAAGTAATATTTATTGCCTGTCCATCAGATTGCTCGCTCGAAGCAGAAACAACTGATTCTCGTGCCAAATCCTTCGGATCATTGTTTAATACTCCGATCAAATAGGCATCATCCCGTAAAAGTCTCTGCTGAACTGCAGTTACCTGTTCGGGTTTTTCTAAGAGTTCATGGGGCCGCTGCCCTGCTTTCACCGCAAAAGCAGCTGCTGTACCAACACCCTGTCCTACCGCAGCAACGGTAGCCATTACACGGGTAGAAGCAAAAGCCAAATGTGTGGCAGAGATATTTCTACCGGCAAACATCAGGTTTTTTACCGTATCCGAGATGCATGCACTTAATGGAATATCATATAATTCAGGAACCCGATGCTGTGTGCAGGGTTCCTGATCAACTGCATCAACTCCCCCGGGAGGATGGGTATCAATTGGCCACCCACCATATGCTATTGCATCATCAAAAGAGCGGGATAACATAATATCATTCTGTGTCAGCATACTTTTACCGACAAAACGTCTGCTTTCCCGTTTGCCCGGTAAAAACCCCAACCACTCCAGTGCCCAGTTTTCCGCACCATGATCACCATCATTCTTAACATGATCCCAGACACCCATCATAATGGCAATCAACTCGTTTTGAATAATTTCATTGTCTTTAATAGTGTCCAGATCACCGCCCCACTCTACCCACCAGTAGCCGTACTCCAATCCGGTATCAACTGCAACTGATGTATTAGCGTGAGGCCGCAATCTCAAATCTTTTTCCGTGAATTTTCGAGCCCAGGACGGTGCAGTAAAAGGCATCGGTTTTTCATGTCGACGAGCCTGAAACAACAGAGTGGAGCCAAGTCGTTTGGCGTCTGATAGTTTATCTGCAAAAGACTCTGAAAATTCAGAAGCAGCTTCCCTACCTTCACGAAACTGAGACCCGGCTAAAACGCCTAAGGCACCATCACCAGTACAATCAATAAATATGTTACTGGATAGTATAAAACGCTGTTCTGAAGATCGGTTTTCCGCGGTTACATACGTAATGCTCCTATTTTCCACTACACTATCGACAACAGTGGTATTCATCAGTAATGTGATATTGGGTTCACAGCGGCAGGTATCATACAGTATAAGATCAAATACTGAGGGGGAACGCTGCGGGTTGTGCACCGCATTTTTTAGTCGGATTTCCTCTATTATACCACCCTCACGAGCCTCTGTTTCAAGAGCTGCACCCCGACCGCCGCTGCAGTCAGCACCTACCACATGCATACGTATTTCACTTGATGCGTTTCCGCCGAGAACTGGTCGATCCTGACAAAGGATTACTTTTGCTCCGCATCGCGCAGCAGCTAATGCACAGGCAACACCTGCCATACCGCCGCCGGCTACAAGAATATCAGATGTTAGCTTCGATTCTTTCATCATCATTTAATAACCCTGCTTCAGAGGCGATATCAAATAGTTTTTGGTTGTATGCATCTGTGCCGGTAAAACCTGGTAACATTCCGTAGTTTTCATCCAGCCAGCCTCTGCATTTAGCGACCTGACGAATTGAATAGCTGAACCCGGCAAAGGAGGTTCTGGTATCATCCAGCTGAAAGATTCTGCCGAGTGAATCAATTCTTTTCTGGTATTTTTTTGCTTCTTCAGGATTCCCCGCTTGAAAGGCATCATACAATTGCCTGTGGGCTTCCGGTGCTATGTTTGCAAGAGCAGAGACACACCCCTCAGCTCCTGCTGAAAAGGAGTCATACAAAAACGGTTCCCGTCCCTGAAAAAAAGAGATCGGTGCTTCTTTAAGTGCATTCAGCTTACCTATAGAGCGGTTTACATCTGAGTCTGTATCTTTAACGGCAATAATATTGGGATGTTTAGCCAACTGCAAAAGTGTTTCGTTCTCAAATTGAGAAGGCATGCGAAAGTGATTGTAAATTCCAACCGGAATAGGGCTTGCATCGGCAATTTGCCGGATATATTCAACCAACCCCTGCTGACTGCATGCAAGAAAAAACGGTGCCATAACTATTGCAGCATCAGCCCCGTCTTTCTCAGCGTTGCAGGCATAGCGAATTGCCTGCTTTGCACCGCAGCCGCTGACACCTGCGTAAATTTTTGCCTCTTTTCCGGCACCTTCTCTTGCAGCTGCAATCAATTCCCGCCGCTGATCTTCATCTAACAGCGGTTGTTCACCGGTAGAGCCGACAACAAACAAACCATGACAACCCCGATCAATCAAAATTCCTGAAAACCGCTTCATAGCAACAGGGTCGGGAATTCCGGTTTTGCTGCAGGGGGTAATCAGCGCAGCAATTACGCCTCTATGTTCGGGACTGACTGGATTCATTTCTCAAGCTGCTGTTCAGCAAAGTGACAGGCAGAGAAGTGCTCATTTCCGTTTGTTTCATATCTGGTAAGCGGCGGTACATCTGTTTTACAGATCTCCTGACATTGGCTGCATCGTGGATGAAACGGACACCCCGCAGGTGGATTCACCGGACTTGGCACATCCCCTTCAAGGATAATACGCTTGGTCCTTTTATCCAAATCCGCAACAGGAATCGCCGATAACAGCGCTTTCGTGTAGGGATGCATGGTTTTGGCATACAAGTCTTCCACATCGGCAAGTTCAACAATCTTTCCAAGATACATTACCGCAACCCGGTCACTTATATATTCGACTACACTTAAATCATGGGTAATAAAGAGATAGGTAAGATTGCGCTTCACCTTAATCTCTTTTAATAATTTCAGAACCTGTGCCTGTATCGAGACATCCAGTGCACTAACCGCTTCATCACATACTATTAAATCCGGTTCTATACTCAATGCCCGGGCTATCCCGATCCGCTGTCTCTGGCCGCCGGAAAACTCATGCGGATAGAGATCCATTTGTTCTCGCCGCATATTTACTGACTCTAAAAGATCACCAATAATTTTTCGCCGCTCTTTTTTTGATTTAATACCATAAATTTTTAACGGATCCTCCAGTGCTTCAAAAACAGTAAACGCCGGATTAAGAGAGGAGTGAGGATCCTGAAAAACTATTTGGAGCTTCTTTCGAACCTCCATCATCTCTTTTTGATCCAGTTTGTTCAGGTCTCTTTCTTTGGTTCGATCATCATAAAAAATCTCTCCACCGGTTGCTTTAACCAACTGAAGAATTGATTTTCCTAATGTCGTTTTACCACAGCCGCTCTCTCCTACCAATCCAAGGGTTTCCCCGCGATATACATCAAGATTGACACCATCAACCGCTTTAACATGAGCAGCAACTCTTTTAAACACGCCCTTTCTAATAGGGAAAAACACTTGCAGTCCCCGGAGCTTTAAAATAATTTCTTTGGATTCAGGCATGATTCTGGACCTCCGTGGGATGCCAGCACCGCACACTGTGGGTACTGCTTATCTTCGACTCATCCGGCATAACCAGACAGGTATCTTCTGCGAAATCACAACGAGGCATAAACTGACAACCTACCGGCCGTTTATAGGGATCCGGGGTAGTGCCTCTGATCGGTTCAATTTCCTGATTCTTCCCTCTGCCCAATATAGGAATAGACTGAAGAAGTGCCTTCGTATAAGGATGAGAGGGTGTCCGTAAGACATCATCTACCGTACCTGTTTCAACGATATTTCCCATATACATTACAACTACATCATCAGCAAGTTCAGTAACTACACCCATATCATGGGTTATAAGCATGATGGCTGTATTAAACTCTTTCTTCAGTATGTCCATCAGCTCAAAAATTTGAGCCTGTATTGTTACATCAAGTGCAGTAGTCGGTTCGTCTGCAATCAATACTTTTGGATCACAGGCCATCGCCATAGCAATCATTGCACGCTGGCGCATACCACCGGAAAACTGATGAGGATACTCTTTCACCCTCTGTTTGGGAAGCGGAATTCCCATCTCTTTTAACAAATCGATAGATTTATCTTTAATCTCACTTTTCGAAAAATCAGTATGATATTTAAGATTCTCACCAATTTGAAAACCAATTGAATAGACGGGATTCAGAGATGTCATAGGATCCTGAAATATCATTGCGATATCTGAACCACGTAAGGAACGCATTTTTTTTCCGTTCCTGGCCAGCTTATCTATCCGAATATCACCCTCATCACTATGATAGGTAATTTCACCACTCTCAATTCTGGATAATTTAGGCAGGAGCTGCATAATTGAAGAGGCTGTTACGCTCTTTCCACAACCGCTCTCTCCAACAATACAGAGTGTCTTCCCTTTTTTAACATCAAAAGAGACGCCGTTCACAGCCTTATTACACATGTTATTTGTATAGAAAAACGTTTTTAAATCTTTTACGCTGATAATTACATCTT
>JABMQR010000181.1 GCA_013202335.1 Bacteroidota bacterium | reverse complement strand
TTTTTTTTAATCTATTACGTTTCAAAATATTTGATTCAGTACTTCAGATGCAGATTTTATCTACAAATCCCGTTTTCAAGTCCTAAAGACGGGTGGATTTTGAGAGTAAGGCTTTCTGGGGTGTTGGAAATGGTTGGGCAATTACAGGAATTACCCGGGTTATTAAAGCACTGCCTGAATCAATGTCCGAAACCAGAATAAGGTTTGAAGGATATGTGAGGGAAGCAATTGATGGCTGTTTGAAGCATATGAGAGATGATGGATTATTTCATTATGTTCTTGATGATCCGAATACTTTTATTGATACCAATCCCGCCCAGGCGATTGCTTATGCCATTTTTAGGGGAGTGAAAGCAGGATGGCTGGATAATTCATATCTTGAACCAGCAAATAAGATGCGGTATGCGGTGCATAAAAAAGTTGATGAATTAGGAGTAGTGCGGGATGTCAGCGGAGCACCAACCTTTGACCATCAAGGAATTGCCCCGGAAGCACAAGCTTTCTTTCTCCTCATGGAAGCTGCGGCAGAGGATGTATAGGGTCGGTAATAATAGTATGAGTAATAGGTCCCATATGTAACAAATTACTAGTGGCACGAAGCGTGGTGTTTTAGTACAGCATTCTGTATGAAGGCTATAATGCCAGCTTTAGGATATTAAGCACATCAGATTCACCTAATTTGACGAAATTCCCGATCTCTCCAAACTCGACAGCTTTTTTTGCCATTATTGCTAAATTTTTGTCAGATACATCCATCTCTTCCAACCTGATAGGGAGTTCACATTCTTTGAAGAAATTCTCCAACCTTCGAATCCCCTCTTGTGCAATCGTATCCAGAGAACCAAAGGACAAATCAACATTCCATACACGAACGGCAAATTGTACAAACCTATTGATATCGTGTTTATAGACATATTTCATCCATGCGGGAAATACGACTGTTAATCCGGCACCATGGGCAACATCATAAATTGCGCTCACTTCATGTTCAATCATGTGTGATCCCCAATCACCAATTCGTCCTGTCGTAAGCAGTTCATTGTGTGCAACTGTATTGGCCCACATAATTTCAGCACGTGCATCGTAATTATCTGGTTCTCTAAGGACAATTGGAAGGTTTACAATGATTGTTTTCATTACTGCTTCACATAATCTGTCGGTAAAATCAACATGTTGTACTTGTGTAAAATATCGTTCAAATACATGGGCCATTATATCGGCAGACCCGCAGGCTGTGAGAAATCTGGGGACAGTAACGGTAAATTCCGGATTCATAATTGCGAATTTAGGAATATTGAAAAATGAGTTTGCTGAGCGTTTATAAGATATCTCTTCATTGGTTATAACAGAACCGTCGCTGGCTTCACTTCCTGCTCCGGGAATAGTTAATACAACACCAATTCCAATCGCCTCTTTAACAGTGGCTTTATCTGTATAAAAGTCCCATACATCTCCCTTGTAGGGAACCCCTATTGAAATAGACTTTGCCGAATCTATGACGCTTCCTCCACCTATAACTAATATAAAGTTAATGTCTTGTTCACGACATATTTTGATACCTTCACGTACAAGGCTTAATCGGGGATTGGGAACAACACCGCCTAATTCAACAAACTCAACCCCGGCCTTACGCAAGGATGTAACAACTTTGTCGTAAATTCCAAATTTCTTAATACTTGATCCGCCATAGTGGAGTAGTACTTTATTGCTGTACTGTTTTGTTAACTCGCCGGCTTTTGCCTCGGTTCCTTTTCCAAAATGAATCAATGTTGGGCATAAGAATTCAAAATTTACCATAAGGAATCTCCTTTCGAGTTTTTATATTCTTGCATCTTTCTGTATGCAAGTTATTTTTCTGCCCAGTTTAAACTTCTTTGTACTGCTTTTTGCCAGCCGCTATACAAGCTCTCTCTCTGATCCTCCGATATTGAGGGTTCAAAAGCTCTGTCCAATTTCCAATGGGTTCCAATCTCTTCTTTACTTTTCCAGAAACCAGTTCCTAAACCGGCCAGGTATGCTGCTCCCCGAGCCGCCATCTCGGTAACTTTGGGTCTTTCCACAACAATTCCTAAAACATCAGCCTGAAACTGCATAAGGAAATCACTTTTAGCTGCTCCACCGTCAACCCGAAGCGAACTGCAATCCTGCCCGAAATCCTTTACCATTGCATCTAACACATCCCTTGTCTGATATGCCATAGATTCAAGAGCGGCGCGTGCAATATGTTCCAGTGATGTGCCTCCAGTCATTCCGATCATTAATCCTCTGGCATACATATCCCAGTAAGGTGCACATAACCCGGTAAAAGCTGGTACAAAATAGACTCCTCCGGTATTATCAACCCTCTCTGCAAGCAGATCTACTTCGGCTGATTTTTTAATAACTCTCAAACCATCCCGCAGCCACTGGATGGCTGCACCGCCAATAAAGACCACCCCTTCAAGAGCATACTCGGATGTATTATCTATATGCCAACCGAGATTTGTAGTTAATCCGTGTTTGGAAACTATCGGTTCCGTCCCGGTATTCATAAAGAGAGCCAGAGCAGTACCATAGGTATTCTTGACCATTCCTGCTTTAAAACAACCCTGGCCAAAGGTGGCTGCATGCTGGTCTCCGGCAACGCCGGCAATGGGGATAGCATGCTTGAAGAAATGATTTTTTTCGGTAACAGCAAGCACTCCTGAAGAGGGTTTTACTTCAGGTAAAATATTTTTGGGAATACCTGTTATTTTTAGGAGCTCATCATCCCACTCTTTTGAATAAATATTGAAGAGCATTGTACGGGAGGCATTGGAAAAATCGGTTACATGATATTTTCCTCCGGATAAATTCCAGATAAGCCAGGAGTCAATATTTCCCATCAGGATTTCGCCGCTTTCCATTCTTTCTTTCAAACCAGGAATATTTTCCATTAACCACATTATCTTAGTGCTGGAAAAATAGGCATCAATTACCAGACCGGTTTTCTTTTTTATCAGCGGCTCATATCCAAAATCTTTAAGCTGATCGCATATTTTAGCGGACCGGCGGCACTGCCAGACAATAGCATTGTATATTGGGTTTCCAGTCCTCTTTTCCCAAAGAATTGTAGTTTCTCTTTGGTTTGTAATTCCAATGGATGCAATCTCTCCGGAATCTATGCCCTCTTCATTAAACAGCTGTTCGGAGCAGTTTCGAACAGTCGACAAATATTCCATAGGGTCATGTTCAACCCAGCCTGGATGGGGATAAATCTGTTTTATCTCCAGGTACCTGCTGGTTTGTATTGTTCCATCTCTGTTAAATAGGATCACTCTGGTGCCGGTGGTACCCTGATCAATAGCCATTACATATTTTTTTTCCATTTTGCCTGCCTATGGTTCAATAATTATTTTGAGAAGCGGTTCCTGCTGAAGGGAAATAAATGCTTCTTCTATTTTTTCTAACGGGTAGATTTTACTGATATATTTTTCCATGTTTAACTGTTTCTGTTCAACTAATTTCAGGATTTGGCGATTTTGCTCCACTGTGGAGGCATGAACTCCGAAAACACCCAGTTCCTTATAATGAATCAAATTACTGCTTAAAAACCCAGTGGCTGGTTCCGGGAGTCCTCCAAATAAGCTGATTCGTCCACGGGGTGCTGCAGCCTCTAAAGCCTGTGTGTGGGTTTGTCCCACGGAACAGGCCGTGATAATTATTTCCGATCCTATGGAGTTTGTATTTCTTTTAACGGCGGCGACAACATCCTCTTTATCCGGATGAATTAAAATTATTCCGGGAATCATTTTCATAGCCTGCCTGGCCCGGAACCCTGAAAACTCAACCATGATGATCTTTTCCACACCTTTAAGTCTTGCAAGTTCTGCATGCATACAACCTATGAATCCAGCTCCAAAAATTGTAACTGTATCTTCTGCCTGAATATTAAGAAGCTCTTGTGCGTTTAAGGTACAGGCTACAGGCTCACAGAGAACAACCTCTTCAGCCCGGAGTTTTTCAGATACAGGAATCACATTACCCATTTTAAATGCAGCTATTGGAATTTCCATATATTCAGCAAATCCACCATCATATTGAAATCCGATAGTTGCAAGCGATTCACACAGGTTTGTAAATCCCCGTCTGCAGGAATAACAATGTCCACATCCGATAGCCGGGGCAATAATTATTTTTTGTCCTGTATTAAATTGAGCTGCTGCGGGCTCCACAGCATCGCCTATGTGAATTATTTCGGCAAATATTTCGTGCCCAATAATCCGGGGAGTGTCAATTTTACTGCTTCCTTTGGAATACGTCCGCATATCAGTCCCGCAGATGGAACAGGCTTCTATCTTACAAATAACATTGTCAGAATTAGCCTGAGGCACCGGAACAGATGTAAGCGCAAACTCTTTGTTGCCGGTATACACGAAGGCAAGCATACTTTTTTTCAACTGTTAAACCTCTGCTCTCTCAATATCCAACAGATCAGCCCATAAAGCCCATCGTCGACTATAGGGTCCCAGTGTAAGTGCTTCATGGTGAGTTCCCCCAAGCAAAAGCCAGTTGTCCATTGCGTTTCTGATCCCGGAATCCGGTTTAAAATGGAAATACGGCATGGGTACGGATGGTAACTCTTCTGTATCTAAAATTGTTCCCGGGCAGATAACTAACTGGTATCCATATTCAGCAATAGAAACAAGCGAGACCATGCTGGCCGGTCCGGGTTGTGCTGAAAAGACTAACGTAGGAGGATTTTCCAGCCCGCCAATTTCCAGAGGTCTGTCAATAAGTTTTATTGGGCGATCTTTTCTGGCGACTCGCCAATTACCCTCTCCCATATGACTCATTAAGGCTGAGTCTCGTTCAAAATCCAAACTATACATTTCAGTAAAATGACCTTCTCCGGCTAAAAGGTGCCCTGCTGCTACGAGAGCGCACGAATGGATATCACCCTCATTAGCATAACCATAGCCCTTTGCCATCATGTTGGATGCTGCAAGCATCTGAATTTGTTTAAATCGCCCATCCTCTTTGAATGAATCAAAATTCACACTGAAACCGTTATATCCGGCTTTCTGCAGGAATTTTTCAAAAGCAATCTGCAGCCTGGCTGCATAAGCGTGGTTTTCAACCGGAAGGGTAGGAGAAATCTGAAAGTTTTTCCTGTCCTCAGCCATCTGGATTTCGATCTCTTTTTGAGAAACTTCTTCAAAACAACGGTAAACCTGTCCAATTCCTTCATGATTTACTTCCGGACCAATCACCCTCTGAAAATTTCCCTCATCACTAACTATATCTCCCATACCTTTCATTCGGCCAAATACGGCGATCCGCATTTTTTTTAGTTCTGCAGCGGTCAAGGCAGCCAAAGACCAATCTTTTACATATGAGACAAATGCATCACTCTGCCAATCTTCGGTAATAACACTCGTATTGGTACCGGCCTGAAGGAGCATATTGGCTGTATCCTGGGCACCATGGATTCCCTGGTTGGTTGTTAGTTTACTCCAGTTCCAGTCAGAGGTTACTGTGCGGAGCGGCTGTATGTTAGCCATTAAGACAGGCAGGTTGTTCTCTTCCAACGCTCTTACCAGTCTGAATCCCGGACTGTAGAGAAGCATAACAATTATAATTCCATCGTACTGTTTATAATTAAATTCCCGAATTATGGCTTCAATCTGATCCCGGCTTTTAGCGGCGCCGGGAAAATCAATATCAATTTCAGGTTTTAATTTTTTAACAATCTCTACGGCAAATTTTTCTTGTGCTTGTGTAATTTCCGGCTGACTTTCATCATAAAGTCCATGCATGATACCTAATAATCCGATTTTTGGTTTTCTCATGTTTATCATATTCATCTCCTAATCCATGTAATAACCGCCGTTAATATTGACGGTTTCTCCATTTATAAATCCGGCCTGATCTGAAGCTAAAAAACACATCAGCCAAGACATATCCTGCTCTGTTCCCAGGCGGCGAACCGGAATTTTCTCTGCCATTGCCCTCTTTTTTGCATCAGGCCAGTACTGCATCATTGCAGTCATGACAGCATGAGGTGCGATCGCATTGCAGGTAACACCAAATGGACCCAGCTGACGGGCAACGGAACGGGTAAGACTGATTACTGCTCCTTTTGAGGCTCCATACACAAAAACGGTTGAATTATCACCATTTTTTCCTGTAATTGATGCCACATTGATGATTCTGCCGTATTTTTGTTCTTTCATTATAGGTGAGATAGCCCTGATAGCATATAAAATACCTTTAATGTTGATGTCGATAGTATCATTGATTATTTTGTCCGTTGTCTCTTCGATGGTGCCTGGAAGCAGCAGCCCGGCATTATTGATCAGAATATCAATACGACCATATTTTTCTTTGACCGTGCTGATTAGTAAATCAACCTGTGTACGTTTTGAAACATCGCAAAGAATACTTTCTGATTGCCCCTTTAGGGTAATTATTTCGTTCCTTGTCTCATCCATACCCACTTGATCAATATCTGCTACAATTACAACAGCTCCCTCGGCTGCCATGTCAAGGGCTGTTTGTTTGCCCATACCTTTTCCGGAACCTGTAATTATAGCAATTTTCCCTTTAAATCTATCCCCTTTCAAGAAAGGCCTCCTGATTTGCTTGTATCATAATTAAAAACAGCGTTTGTAAAAATAATCACACGCTGATATTATAAAGTCAAGTAAAAGTTATTATATTACCATATTATAGAATATTCAGCTTGCAGAATCATAATTATACAGTTTTGCTTTGTTGTTAAAGCTGAGATTATTAAAGGAGATTTATTAAAAGAGTTTATTTAAATTAATTGGGAAGATAGCTAAACAATGATTAATTCAATTTCAAGTAGTTTGAAGAGATCTATATACCTTTTGGGAATTTTATCATCTGTTATCACTATATCAAATTCATTTATGTCCCCAAAGTATGCTGATCGGACGACATCAAACTTTGATGAGTCAACCAGTAAAATTCTTTGCTGGCTGGATTCCACAGCTGCTCTTTTTATTGGGATCTCATAGGAATCGGCAGTGGTAATACCAAGAATATCACTTACGCCGCGGGCTGATATAAAAGCCTTATTAGCCCTGTTGTTTTTTATCAGCTCAACACCCTCTTTGGATTCAAACATAAGTGTATTTTTGTGCAGATAACCACCACCGAAAATCAGTTTACACTCTTTTTGTCTAAAAACAGAAAAAAGTATATTCATTGCATAACAAACAATTGTTGAGGGATTGCTTACCTGAATGAAGTCTCCCATGAGTTCTGTTGTGGAGCCGGAATCTATTATAATGATATCATCTTGTTGTATCAGTGATACTGCCTTTTCAGCGATTCTTCTCTTCTCATTGATTCTGGTTGCTTCCTCGTTAGGGAGGTTGTATATACTATTGTCTCTTTTCTGATTTATTTGGCTGGTATGATTATAGATAGCTCCGCCATGAATTAATTTAACCGTATTTTCTTTTGCTAAAATTGTAAGGTCACGCCGAATTGTCATTTCAGAAACATTCAAAGCTTGTGAAAGTTCTCTTATTGTTCCGGCATTTTTAATCTTGAGTATATCTGTCAATGTCTGCAGACGCTTTTTTTTCGCAATCATAGTAGTAAAAAAAAGTAACACATTGTTATTTTTTTTTCAATAGAAAATTTATTAAAAAGTATTGGGTGCATTATTGAAATTGTGGTTATGAGTATATGCTGTTTTATGCCGGCACCAATGCAGCAGCTAATTAGCAAAAAGTGACAAATCCCTTTGATTATCCTCTCTGAGATATGTATTAAAGCTATTTAAATATTGTTTTTGTAAAATCAGTTTCAGTTTTCCTGGAATAAGCAGTGCAGGTTTTAAAATTGTAAAACACACACAGTGAAAGAGCAGCGAAGAAACAGAGCATCGTAGTTTTGTATACACAACATATGAATGGTAATAAAATACCATAGTGTTAAAAAAATATCAAATAATAATTGACAATGGAGAATACATGATTGATAATGGGTTTAAAGTCACAGATATATGTATTTATGACTCGCTATTTATACAATTTTAGGAGGAAAGAGAATGAAGTCAAAAGGATTATTGTTTTTTCTAGCTGTATTACTGATTTTCAGTATTACTGCTGTAGGAGCTGCTGCAACAGAAGACGCTGCTGACGAGAAACCATTTATTGGGTTTATCACAAATGGACCCTATGAATTTTGGACTTATGCAGCTGCAGCGGTTGAAGTCTTGAAAACGGATTTGGACATTGATGTGGAATTCCTTTTACCGCCAAATGGCTTACCTGAAGAACAGAAAAGATTTATTGAGTCGTTGGTAGCCCGTAATGTGGATGGAATAGGAATTAGTGTAACTGACCCTGATAATGTAACTCCATTTTTAAATGAGATTATTGAGACTGTACCTATGGTTATGTTTGATAGTGATGCTCCAAAAAGTAATCGGCTTGCTTATGTTGGTATGAGTAACTATGCCGCTGGACGAATGGCTGGAGAAGCTGTTAAGGAAGTTCTTCCTGATGGTGGAAGTTTTGTAATTATTGTAGGCCGCTTGGATGCTCAAAATGCAATTGAAAGACGTCAAGGTATGATAGATGAACTTAATGGCATGGCATATCAGGCACAGTATCCTGGTGAGATGACCGCAAATACACCAAATATTAAGTTAGGGTCAAAGTGGACATTACTTGAAACCAGAACAGACGGCGGCGATCAGTCAAAGGCAAAATCAAATGCTGAAGATGCAATCCTGAAGTTCCCGGAGATGGATTTGATGGTTGGTATGTGGAGCTATAGTTCTCCTGCAATTATCAGTGCTGTTTCAGATGCAGGACTCTTAGGAAAAATGGAGATTATTGGTTTTGACATGGAAAATGAATTACTCCAGGCTGTAAAAGACGGTAATGCATATGCTGCTCTTGGTCAGGATCCATTTACTTATGCAGTAAAAACAATTGAAGCTCTTGCCAAAGTTGCCCGTGGTGAAGATCCGGGAATTCCAGCAGATGGACTGATTGATGTTCCTGCAATTAAAATTACAAAGAGTAATATTGATGAAGCATGGAATAAGTATAAAACTCAGCTTGAAAATGGACGCCAGTATTTGGAATCAACAAAATAGGTGTCGCTTAAGATGTATATAATGTTTAGGAGACTCTCCTAAACATTATTATTACGAACAAAGTGTGGGATCGACTGGATTTTCCAGCCAATTCCACACTTTTTGTAAATTTACAGTGGATAGAATTATTTCTGAAGAGATAAACTAATTTATAACAAAAATCTTTATTTCTTGGTGAATTTAAATTAAAATCAAAAGATATTATTCATTAAATACTAGGTTGGTATGTTGTGCTTAAAGTTGAAAAAATAAAAAACAAAAGTAAGATTGCAACTCCAGTGGGTGAGAATAAAGAAAGCAGCAAAATAAATAGTGAGTACCTCTTTGAAGTAAAAGGAATCTCTAAAGCTTTCCCGGGGGTTCAGGCATTAGATAACGTTAGTTTGCAGTTAAAACACGGTGAAGTGCTCGCTATTGTTGGTGAAAATGGGGCTGGAAAAAGCACGATGATGAAGATTCTGGCTGGAATTTATATCCCCGATAATGGCGATATCTTTATTGATGGTGAGACTATTACTATCGGAACAGTAGAGAAAGCAACCCAGTTGGGTATTGCCCTTGTACATCAGGAGCTCAATCTTTGTGACAATCTTTCCGTCGCTTCAAATGTATTTCTTGGGAGAGAACCCCATCGTGGACGGTTTGTTCGGTTTCTTGATGAAAACAGACTTAATGCTGAAGCAGAGAAGGTTTTGGGAAAAGTAGGTTTGAATGTGCCTGCTACAACTATATTGAAGGAACTAACGATTGGATCACAACAATTGGTGGAAATATCAAAAGCTCTCTCAATTGATGCGAGAATTGTTATGTTTGATGAACCTACAAGTAGTCTTACTGATCATGAAACGGAACGTCTTTTTAAAGTTATTAAAGATCTTCGTTCGCATGGAATAAGCAGTATCTACATTTCACACCGTCTGGGTGAAGTGAAAAAAGTAGCTGACCGGGTGGTAGTTCTGAGAGATGGTAAACTTTCAGGATCCTTAGATAAAGAAGAAATAAGCCGTGAGGCAATGATCAGACTCATGGTAGGACGGGATATAGGGAAATTATATCAAAAAAATCATAGCGTATCAGATAAAATTCGTGTTGAATTACGAAACTTCATTGTTCCAAAACGGGCCAGCGCACCTATTAATCTCTCTATTCATGGTGGTGAAATCATTGTGCTTTCAGGGTTGGTGGGGGCTGGAAGAACCGAGCTTCTTCAGGCAGTTTTCGGAGTGGATAAATCATGGGGGGGGAAGGTCTATCTTGATGGTAAAGAGGTGGGAATCGATAAGCCGCTGGATGCCATAAGAGCCGGCATGGTACTGGTTCCTGAAGATCGAAAAATGCATGGGTTAGTCATTGATATGGAAGTTGATAACAATATTGCACTTCCCAGTCTGAAAGACAGATTATCAAGAAGAGGATTTATTGATAGAGAAAAAGTTAATACCCTTGCTGAGAGAATGGTAAAAATGTTGGATATACGGCTTTATAGAACTTCTCAATTTGCAGAGTCTCTTTCCGGTGGTAATCAGCAGAAAGTGGTCCTTGGAAAATGGTTATCCATGGATCCGGTATTACTTTTACTTGATGAACCAACCAGAGGAATTGACGTAAGTGCAAAAGCGGAAATCTATAAGCTTCTTGAAGAGCTTGCATCTACCGGGGTTGCAATACTGGTGGCTTCCAGCGAAATGCAGGAGGTTTTAGGTATAGCTGACAGGATAGTTGTAATGTGCGAAGGAAGAATTGCCGGGGAATTGGATCCGGAAAAATGTAGTGAAGAAGATATAATAAAACTTGCAACGGAGAGTGCTGTATGAACAACATAAAAATAAATAAGTTTATGAAAAGCATAAAGGGAGTGGGGGGTATTGCTCTGCTGTTGGTTCTGATTATGGTTATTACAGCCCTGATAAATATACAGTTTTTAAGTGCATACAACATAAGGAACATCATGCGATGGACCGGATTGTTCGGTATACTTAGCCTGGGTGCTGCCTTTGTTATAATCACCGGGGGTATTGATTTATCTATCGGGTCAGTTGTTGGATTGGCAGGATCAATCTCTGCATTCCTCATGGCACGAGCAGGGTTGCCCATATTTTTAACTCTTCTTATAGTTATGGGGTTATCACTTGCTATTGGATTGTTTCACGGTCTTCTTATAACGAAACTTCATGTACAGCCATTTGTAGTAACACTATGTGGATTATTTCTGTATCGGGGGTTATCCCGTTTCCTTATGGATGACAGAACCCAGGGTTACGGCAATGGTTTCAAGAATATACGATTTTTAGCAGGGGGACGAATTCCTTCATCTTTCTGGCCTGAAGGAGTTAAACCGCCGCAATTTTTTGCAAATTGGTCCTTACCCATGCCTTTTATAATCCTTATAACTCTTGCTGTAATTCTGGCGATTCTACTTAATAAAACCGTATATGGACAGCATTTGAAAGCCACAGGACGAAATGAAAGTGCTGCCCGATTCAGCGGTATTGCTACAAATAAGGTGATAATTGTTGCTTATATCATATCTTCAGTATTTGCAGGGTTTGGAGGTCTGTTATTCTCCCTTGATTTAAACTCTGTGCAACCATCCTCAATGGGAAATATGTATGAGCTGTATGCTATTGCAGGTTGTGTTGTTGGTGGAATTAGTTTGCGTGGAGGTAATGGATCAATAGCAGGAGTTATTCTTGGAACAGCTATTGTCCGGGTTCTCTACAATGCAATCAATGTTGCAGGTGTATCAACACAATTAGAATCTGTTGTTCTTGGTTTGGTTATCCTGATTGGTGTAACTGCAGACGAAGTGGTCCAAATGGTTGTTGCCAGAAGGAAGGTCCAGGAATCTATGGCGCTTGCTAAAAAGGCTGCTGAAGAGATTGCCGCATCGCTTTAACTGAGTACTTCAAGGAGGCACATACTGGCACTTTATTTAGGAAAGAATTGGACCAAAACTAGTTTACGTTCATACCTATCTGATCTTTCATCTGTTGCAGGAGCCTTCCCGTACACCTATTCGGATGGTAAAGCTGATGGTGTTCGGGCGATAGGTATTACTACAGGTTCGGGGCTGGAGTTTAATGTAATCCCCGGTAGAGCAATGGATATTTACAATTGCCGATATAAAGGGATCCCTTTACATTTCAATTCAGCTACAGGGATGACTTCCCCGGCCTACTATGAAGAGCCGGGGCTTCGATGGTTGAGAACCTTCTTTGGCGGACTGCTTTCAACCTGCGGTGTTACCTACTGTGGAGCACCATCTACTGATGGAGGGAATGAGCTGGGTCTTCATGGGCGTATAGGGAATTCCGGGGCAGAAAATGTGTGTATATCTGAGAACTGGATTGAAGATGAATACATCATTACTTTGAGCGGACGAATGCGGGAAGCCTCGGTGATGGGTGAAAATATTACTTTGACCAGAACCATTTCTACCAGACTTGGGGCGAAAAGTATTAAAATCGAAGATGTAATTGAAAACCAGGGATTTACCCCACAACCGCTTATGATGCTTTATCACTTTAATTTCGGGTTTCCTCTGCTGTCTGAAACATCCCGCATAATTGCCCCCATTGTATCGACAGAATCAAGAGATACACAATCATCCGAAGGGAATGGTATTGCTGAGTGTCTTGAATTTTCGGAACCAGTTCCCGGGTATGCAGAAAAAGTCTTTTTTCATACATTGGCAGCTGATTCAAATAATCGAACTTTTGCAGCCTTGATAAATCCAGACGTTGCCGGACAACCACTTGGGGTTGTGCTTCGGTATGATCAGAAGCAGCTTCCTGAACTTACTGAGTGGAAAATGATTGGGAAAGACTGTTATGTTTGCGGGCTGGAGCCAGGTACGGTTAATCCTATTGGGCGTGCTGCGGCACGTAAACAAGGGAAAATGCCTCTTATTAAAGCACAAGAGTCCTACCATGTCTGTATCGAGTTTGAAGTACTGGATACTAATGAGCAAATCATGGATATCAAAAATGAAGCAGTTACATTGGTTTCTCAGTAACCTGTAACGAGAATTATAATACGAAGCTAAAGGTTGATAGTATGGATAAAAATAAAATTTATTCGGGTGTGGAGAAGGAAATTAAACGTACAGGAGGTATTTTTTTACTTCGTCCATGTTGGGTTGCACGAACCTTTCTGGAGCCGGGAAAGCGTCTTGGTTTAAAGGAAGAAGAGTATAATATGGGAGAACGCGGGTGGATCTGCGAGCGTTGGCTGGGTTCTGAAACAGAGGTTGATAATGCCGTAAAAGCAGAAAACGAGGGACTTTCTTATCTTGTTATTGAAGGAGAGGAAGTTCTGTTGTGTGATGCAGTTGAATCAGCTGGAGCATTAATACTGGGAAAAGAGTATGCCAAAACCCATAAAACTCTGGGACGTTTAGCGAAGATATATGATTATAAGAGTCGTATTTTTTATCATATACATCAAACTCAGGAAGAAGCGGCAAAGGTTGGGGCAACCTCAAAGGAGGAGGCCTATTACTTCCCTGCAGGTGTTGACATGGGAGCTCATCCGGAAACTTTTTTTGGTGTGCATCCCTATATTGTGGAACAAAACAGACAAACAGAGTTGCTCCTGCCGGAGCTTGAAAAATGGGATAGTGAATCAATTCTGAAGTTTTCAAGGGCATATCTGAATGTTCCGGGAGATGGGTTTCATCTTCCTGCAGGAGTTCTGCATGCTCCGGGAACTGCGGTGACTATTGAATTACAGGAACCTTCGGATGTAATGGCTGTCCTGCAGTCTAAAGTTGATAATATTACCATTCCAAAAGAGTTGTTGTTCAAGGATGTTGATACAGAAGCACGTAATAAGAAAGGAGAGCAGGCAGTACTTGATCAGCTTGTTTGGGAACTAAATGGAGATCCCTATTTCTATGAGAACCGGCATACTCCTCCGGTACTTATTAC
>JABMQR010000180.1 GCA_013202335.1 Bacteroidota bacterium | reverse complement strand
GAATTATAATCCTTCTTAAGAATTTCCACCTCCGTAACAAAATTTCCAACATCACTTTTACCCACAAGAAAAGCAGCATTCAGAATCATTTCATCATTTTTCTCCTTCAATGATTCTTTGTGCAATTCATTTATCTGTGTATCAAAGCTATGTTCTGCCAACTTATCTCGAAATAAAGTTCTGTACGTTGAAATAGTTTCATCAACTAACTCTTGAAGTATTTCAGTTTTTTTCTTTTTTAATAGATATGCTTTTCCAACGGAAGATATATTAATCTCATGATCAAGCAGCAGTATACTATCAGATACTTTGCTAACATTTCTTAAAATCTCAACATCACAATAAATCTTTACGCCCCACTCTTCTTTTCCCTCCAAATAGATGAGTTTTCCCTCTAGATGAATAGCATGTTTATCTATAAAACCTTCCAGGTTTTTCTTATCAATAAAAACTGTAGCAAATTGGGAAGGAATCACGGGAGTATCCTTCATAACAGTTTCTATTACTTTTTCATGGATTATCACATACTTACTCACCCACTCAAGGTTCTGTAGATTCTTTTTCAGGATTTCCTGAGTAAAATCATCTTTATCAACATAACCGATTGTTACATAAAGATTCCCGAACTGAAGAAAATCGATAGATTCTACTAGATCAGTAAGATTTGCAAGCTTGGGAGGTTCTTTCGTGACACAGTATACATACAGGTAGCTAGCATCCGTATTCATTCTTCATCCTCATCATTTTCACCTATATTTAATCGCTCAAGCAATTCACTTTCTTGTGCAATATATTCCTCTTCACTTATTAAATCTAATTCATAACGCAGTTGCAGTTCCATAAGCTTTTCTTTTATTGAACCCCGGCCTGAAAACTCATTTTCTGCCACCTCATTAATTTTTTTTGCCAGCCAGATTACCCCTTTAATTATTACCATAAAAGTTTCCTATACCTGAATCCTTAAATTGACAAAATTAAACGGTGGTACCACAGTAACATATTTAATTCTAACCAATTCACCATATTTTGTATTGATATCTTCAATTTTACAGTCAAAATCTTCCAAATGATCATTCTCGACTAAAAAAGCTGCGTTTATCACCATCACTTCCCAAAAAGTACTATTCATTTTGACTTCCACCGCCAAAGGGGAAAGTATCTTGAGAATTTCATCCCTTAACAACTCAACTTCTTTCTTTAAAGCAGATTCAACCATTTCTCCTATTTTCATCCGCTGATAATGACTTTTTTCAGACGGTAAAGTAAGTATTATTTTCTTTAATTTTTTCAATTCCTCATATTTTTCAAGAATATGATTATAAATGACATCTTCTCGAAAGATAACTTTTAGTCCATATTCCTTTTTATTATCAAACTTTGCCAGTAGGTCCTTGAATTGGGCAGTATCCTTACAAAGTATTTCTCTCACTCTATCCTCATGCTTTGCAACTGTTGCAAATCTTACAGGCAGGGTCGTGTGGTTTCTCATGACTTCCTCAATAACTTTTTCATGTGTCATGAGATTTTCTCTTGAAGTTTTGTATTTCTTTAAAGGAGCGGTGCTTACAACTGCTGCAATTCCATTAGTGCAAATACTGTAAACAGTATCACCCCTTTCTCCAATACCGGAGATATCAAATTCTCTGGAAAATTCAGATGCTATAATACAATAAATGTACTTCCCCTCATTCTCTATATCTATCATGTTACTTTTCCCATTCTTCAGGATATATGGCAATGTTCATAAAATTATAAACAGGAAGCGGGCCAGTATATTTAAATCTTATCCTGCTGTCATATTCTTTACATAAATCATCCATGAGATTATCAAATTCTTTCTCCCTTCCTTTGGAAATCAGAAACGCACCATTCATAAAATACTCATCACCTGAAGTACTGTTCACTCTGTAATCATATGATGCCTCTTTTAACACTTCAACTATCCTTTCTGTTTCTTCATTTTTTTTACTTGGCAGTGCATCTTTTATCATTTTTCCAATTTTCTCTATCGTCTTACTATCTTTCCCCCCGAGGTCTCGCACCCTTTCCACCTCTATTTTTATATTGTTATTGGATTCTTCAATCTCTTTGAAAATCATACTCATATTTGTCCATATCCCTTTTACTCCTAATTCAATAAGATTTCTCATTTCCAAAGAAAGATTATTGAGTTCTCGGTATCTCCTGATAAGTAGATTGCTTATTACATCAGTGGTAGTTGCAATTGTACCAAATCTGACAGGGAGAACACTTTCATACTCCTTCATAACTTCTTCAATCACTGTTTCATGAGCCAACAAATTTTCCCGATTTACCACAAATTTTGACATGGGATGACTGCTTGCTACCACTGCAAGACCTTCATATCCTATGGTCATAACTTCATCACCTCTCCCGCCTATTCCTATTGGGCCGAATTTTCTGTCATGCTTAGTAGGAATAATGCAATAGATGTATTTCCCTTCATTTTCCATATCAACTCCTGAGTTTTATAAAGAATGAATTTTTATTGATGTCTTTCTCAAGAAAAGAATATTGTCTTTTTTTAGAAACTTTAGCATAAGAACAATAATCAAGTAGTACTTTATAGGCATTGTTGATCTCGTTAAATTCTTCCTCACTACCACTACCATGAGATTCAATTTTTCGGTCAGGGTGCAAGGAAAAAGCCATGCTTTTATAGGCTTTCTTGATCTCATCTTTCGTAGCAGAATATTGTAGCCTGAGTTTTTTTCTTGCCTGATCCAGCTCTGAGAAACATGTCTTCTTTACTTCAATAGAATAAAAACTGTAACAGGGAAGAGGACCCATATATCTAAAATTTAATGCATCGTTAAATTCAGCACTTAACTGAGTAAGTTTTTCAACAAAAGGTTCTTGATTTTGTTTATTAAGAAGAAAGGTTGCATTGAAAACAATTTGATCTACTGCTGTTTCATGAATCTTGACATCCGGATATGCAGGCACTAATGCATCAAATATCCTTTCGAAATATATGTTATTTTTTTCTCTAAGTGCGAGTTCTACCATACGCCCAATCTGTATCTGGTCCTCTTCAGTCATTTGCCTTGATTTGGATTTAAGACTTTCTTTAAGCTCACTGATTTTCTTTTCTTCTTCACTGATTTTATTAAGAATAGACGGGAGGTTATTCCATACAACAATGACATTTATTTCAAATTTGTCAGTTACTTTTTCGATTGTGCCCTCTAGCAGATCAGAATTTATATGTAAAATTTGTTGTACCTCATGCTCATTCTTAGCAAACGTACCCAATTTAAAAGGAACAATGGTATTCCCCAAATTCATAGCATCCTCAATGGTTTTCTGATGCAGTAATAAATGTTCGGTAAGAACTCCTTTTGACATTTGGGTATAATCGACTATTTTTGAGTCAGTAACCAGAGCAGAGAAATATCTGCAGCTAATCAGGTACACCCCATCGTCACCAATCTTGGATAAGTTTTTCTGATCCGGGTTCTTTGGAATAATTCCGTATATATACTTTCCTTTCTCTTTTACCATATTTTGTTCACCCATAATCTCTCCAACCATTACTTAATGCTATTTTGAGTCTTAACCAGGTTAATTGCTTTTTTAAAATGTTTTTCCGAGACTTTAAAACATTTTTGCAAATCCTCAGACACGAATGAATTGTTTTCAATGATTTCTCTAATAGCAAATAAAGAAGCTTTACGACAAATGAATTCGATATCAGCTCCAACCATATCTTCTGTTTCTCTGGCCATCATTGTAAAATCCACATCAGGACCTGTAACCATATTCGTTGTATGCACCTTAAAAATCTGCTTTCTGGTTTGTTCATCCGGTACGGGCAATTCAAGTATCAAATCAAATCTTCCACTTCTCAATAAAGCAGGATCAATTAAATCTTTTCTGTTAGTAGCCGCCAAAACCAGAACTCCCTTAAGCTCTTCAATGCCATCCATTTCCGTTAAAATCTGGCTGATAACCCGTTCTGTGACTTGCGAATCTGATGAACCGGCTCCTCTTTTGGGTACAAGACTGTCTATTTCATCCAGAAAAAGTATTACTGGAGTAGCCTGTCTTGCCTTTCTAAAAATCTCCCTTACTCCACGCTCAGATTCCCCGACATACCTATTAATTAGTTCTGGACCCTTTACATAGAGAAAATTGACGCCACTCTCATTGGCAACAGCCTTTGCTAAAAGTGTTTTACCTGTTCCAGGTTTTCCATAGAGCAGAATTCCTTTTGATGGTTTCGTATTTGTCACTTTAAAGAGCTCTGCATATTTTAATGGCCATTCCACAGCTTCTTTCAACTCTTCTTTTATGTTTTCCAACCCTCCTACATGATCCCATCTGACATTCGGGACTTCGACAAATACTTCCCGGAGTACTGAAGGTTCAATTTCCTTCATTGCCTCATAAAAATTGTCCATAACAATTTGCAATGACATTAACGTTTCATAGGGAATCTCAGCCATTTCAAAATCAATTTTAGGGAGTATTTTTCTGAGGGCTGCCATCGCAGCTTCTCTTGCAAGAGATTCAAGATCGGCACCTACATAGCCGTGTGTCATAAAAGATAATTTCTCCAGACTTACATCATCAGCCAAAGGCAAACCCCTTGTATGAATCTGAAGTATCTCCAGTCTTCCATTTTTATCGGGTATGGATACAGATATTTCTCTGTCAAACCGGCCTGGTCTTCTTAATGCCGGGTCTATGGTATTTGGAATATTCGTAGCACCAATTACAATTACCTGCCCTCTGGACTCCAATCCATCAAGCAATGATAGAAGCTGTGCTACCACTCGCCTTTCAACTTGCTTTTCTCCTCCCATATCTTCTCTTTTGGGAGCAATAGCATCTATTTCATCAATAAATATTATTGAAGGTGCATGCTTTTTCGCATCCTTAAACACTCCACGCAGACGTTCCTCACTTTCACCGTAGAATTTTCCAATAATTTCAGGTCCTGAAATATGAGTAAAATATGCATCAGTTTCATGTGCTACTGCACGTGCGATTAAGGTCTTTCCTGTCCCTGGAGGCCCATAAAGAAACACCCCTTTGGGGGGTTCAATTCCCAGTCGTTCAAAGACCTGCGGGTATCTTAATGGCAGTTCGATCATTTCCCTGATTCTCTGAATTTGTGGTCCGAGACCTCCTATATCTTCATAGGAAATTCTTATAGATCCATTTGATTTCTGTGTATCCTCCTCCATTCTGATTGTAGTATTTTTATTTATCAGCACAACCCCTTTTGGTGAAGTATCTGCTACCTTGAAGTCATAAGATTTTGATCCAAAAAGAGTAGCTCTTATTCTGTTCCCGGTAACGACCGGTTGCCCTTCAACCAGAGACCCAATATATTTTGTATCCTTCTCCTGAAGCCCACTGGAAAATGTTAAAGGCAGAAGTGTTACCACTGAGGCAAGTTCATACCTGATAGTATTAATTACTACCTTCTCATCGATAGAACACTGTGAATTTTCTCTGATTAAACCATCTATTTGGATAATACTTTGCCCGCGATCTTCAAGATAACAAGGCATAATCCTTACAGGAGTCTTCTTTTTCCCCTCTATTTCAACAATGTCACCGATTTTTAATTTGAGTAACGTCATATTTTCAGGATCTATTCTTGCAATAGCCCTTCCTACATCTTTTGCTAGAGATTCCTTAACTTTCAATATTAGTTTTTCGGTCATTTGGGCCAATTTGCAACTCCCTCTTAAAGCACTTTATCGAAAAGAATATTCTTAACCTTCTCAAGTGAACTAATCCCGCTAACAGGCTGCGCCTGAAGTGGAACTTTTATTATTTGATGATGTTTGAATTTTTCGAATATGATATCTATATATTTTTTTTGGGATTTTATTCTATCCCTACAAAATTGACACCCTTCTGACAGTGCAACATTATTAATTATTATTCGTTTAATAGAGATGCCAAATTCAATCAGGTTATGTACCAGCCGCTCAGTTTCAAGAATTACCATAGGTTCTGGCTTTGTCACTACTATAAATTCACTCTGTTCGTTATCCCTGAGCAGTCGTTCAATTTTCTTCACAGTCTTTTTTAACATCATAAGGAAATCATCACTTGAATCTGACACATAGGTTCCAGAAAAAGACTTCACCATATATCTATATTTCCATCTCAGTTTTGCCATAACCTTCACCCATTCATCTATAAGATGAGGTGAATTCAACAGGTGCAGAGCATGCCCTGTAGGGGCAGTATCCACAATATATACATTAAATTTTCCTATCTCAATAAAATCAACAACTGTCTTTAATCCCATCAGTTCATCCATTCCAGGCATTGACAGCTGTAACATGGAATCAATGTCTTCTTTATCCAGATAAGTCGAGGTATCTAAAATAGTTCTGAGTTCATCTTCATATTCAATTTTGAACGTAGAAAGCACTTTTTCAGCATCTACCTCTAAAGCATATAGATTATCCACTCCTTTTATAGCTGTAATGGTATTACCTATATGTTGTCCAATACTATCTGACAAGGAATGTGCTGGATCTGTACTGATGATCAAGGTTTTCATGTTTTTCCCGGAATAATACAATCCTGCACTTGCTGCACAGGTAGTCTTTCCTACGCCGCCTTTTCCTCCCAAAAAAACCAATTTCATCTATTACTCCAGTACCTGCATATTTCTATCTTTAAAAAATTAGAGCAGTGTGATTTAATTTCTACTTTTTAATTTTTATTTCAAGAATCCCATTGTTATAATTCGAACTTAAGTTCTCAGGTTTGACTTTTAAAGGAAGTAAAATTTCTTTTTGATAGTTCCTTTTTCCATCTTTTGCTGATAATTCAAGGATGTCTCCTATTACCTCAATTTTTATGTTATTTTCAGTAACTCCCGGCATTTCCACCATAATAATTATTTCGTTCTTTTCATCAAAAATATCAGTAATGGGCTCTCTCTCTTCTTTTACTACTGGACCTTTAGCAGTTTTTTTAATATTGCCAAAGGGTT
>JABMQR010000179.1 GCA_013202335.1 Bacteroidota bacterium | reverse complement strand
GGTTAGGACACCGGGTTTTCATCCCGGCAACAGGGGTTCAATTCCCCTAGGAGATGCTAAAATAGTTATTTCTATTTGAATGGTAGACTTTCTACCGAAGAAACGGCGCAATCGTATCTTTTTTCAGCATGTTGGTAATATATGTAGAAATGGATGTGAATGCGCTTTTTTTATTTTCTAAGCAGCTTTAGCCCTGTGTTTCTTATTAATGTACGTCTGATTAAAAGTATTTGACGTCATAAACTAATACCCCTATAATTTTGGTAACATGAGAATTCAATATTATCTTTGATCTGTGTGAAAAAGAAGCAGGACTAACCTCCACCGAAAAAGGAGTAAAAGCAATTGTCTCAATGTAATTACGTATGGTAAATCTGGATTCTGACAATTGTTTAACAGTATAATATGAAAATTTTTGTAACCGGTGCTGATGGAATGCTGGGAAGCCATGTAGTAAGAAAGCTGCTTGCCAGAAAATATACTGTTTGTGTTTTTATTCAACCTGGCAGAAACACATTAACTCTCGATGGATTAGATGTTGAGAGAATAACCGGAGATATCACCGATTATAAACAACTTGAAAATGCAGTTAACGGTTGTGACGGGATTATACATATGGCTGCAGTTACAGGCGTCTGGCCAACTAAAGATCCAATATATAAGAGAATTAATGTTGATGGTGTCGAAAATATTATTAATGCCGCTTTAGCGCAAAAAGTTAAAAAGGTTGTTCATGTGGGTAGTGCTACCGCTTTCGGCTACGGCAGCAAGGATAATCCGGGGACAGAGCTGACGTCATTTCGATCTGCTAAGTATGGAATTGACTATATTACTTCAAAAAAGCAGGGACAGGATCTTGTCCTTGAAGCGGTGAATAAGAGGGGACTGCCTGCAGTTGTAGCTTGCCCAACATTTATGCTTGGTCCATTTGATTGTAAACCGAGCTCTGGCGCCATGCTGTTAGCTGTTGCAAAAAAACAATTAGCCGGTTACAGCAGGGGAGGCAGAAACTGGGTTGCGGCTGTTGATGTTGCTGAAGGTATCTGTAATGCCCTGGAGAAAGGCAGAATAGGTGAGTGTTATATTATGGGAAATCAAAACCTGTCATACAAAGAAGCCTTTACATTAATTGCAAAGACCTCAAATGTAAGACCACCCAGAATGCTGGTTCCAGATTTTCTGGTAAAAATAATTGGTATGTTTGGATCAATATATGGTGTATGTACTGGTAAAAAACCAAAAATGAGTTTGGCTATGGCAAGGGCTTCCTGTGATGGGCACTATTTTTCAGCAGCTAAGGCAGTTCGGGAGTTGGATTTACCGCAAACTTCTCTTGAAATTACAGTAGCTGAAACAGTTTCCTGGTTCAGAGAGTATGGATACCTGGAGTAATCAATGGTAAGTGCTGATGAGTTATTAACCATGTCAGGAAATGAGCTGCCCTCAGTGTTGATTCTAGGGTTATTCACCCTCTCATTCTTAGCGTATTGGAAGATTTTCAGTTCCTCACAGGGAGATACAAAGAAAATACTTAAGGCCCGTGTTGCGGGAGCAGTTTTACTGGGGATTATTCCTACTTCAGTTTTTCTAATTTGCACCGAATATTCCTTTTCTGATATTGGGTATATATTTGTAAAGGGTTCAGGATTATTTATTTTAACTGCATCAATTGTTTTATCTCTATTGGCGGTAGTTCTCAATGTTTTTACTACCCGAAATCCTAATAATCTTAAGAATTATCCACAAATTAGAGAAAAAATTTGGGGAAGAAGGCTTCTTCTCTTAAATGCAGCCACCTGGATAATCTACCTCATTGCATATGAAATGCTTTTTAGAGGGCTGCTCCTTTTCCCCCTCATAGATGTTATGGGGATTTGGCCGGCGGTTTTGGTTAATGTTTCATTATATTCTGCAACTCATATCCCCAAAGGGATGAATGAAGCTGTCGGTGCTGTTTTTTTAGGAACAATTCTGTGCGTTCTGACCATTCTCTCCGGTAGTATCTGGATTGCAGTTTTTGTGCATATTGCACTTGGCCTAAGTAACTCATTTCTTTCTCTCCATAATCAGAAGGATATGAGAATTGCTTTAAAAGGGAAAAATTAATGAAATATCTCGTTACCGGTGCAACTGGTTATGTTGGTGCACATTTGGTAAAAGCTCTCATTAATCATGGGCATACGGTTAATGCTTTATGCAGAAGTAAAGAGAAAGCAGCCCTGATTCAACAGGTGGGTGTAACATTGTGTTACGGGGATATTCTTAATAAGAAAAGTGTCGATACAGCAGCGGTTGGATGTGACGGCATTTTTCACCTTGCTGCATATGCCAAAGTATGGGCTAAGAATCCTAAAACCTATTTTGATCTGAATGTTACAGGTACAGAAAATGTATTACAGTCAGCTATTAAGGGAAATATAAAAAAAGTAGTAGTTACTTCGACTGCTGGAGTGTTTGGAACCTCAAATGGCGAAGCGATTACAGAGAGCTATGTGAGAAATCGTGATTTTTTTAACGAGTATGAGAGTTCAAAGACATACTGTGAATCCCGCATTAAGAACTATGTTATTGCCGGGTTGGATGTAGTAATTGTCAATCCGACGCGTATCTACGGCCCGTATCTTTTTGGTTCTCCTGATTCTGTGACCCGGCTTATTGTTACCTATATCAATGGGATTGGGGCATTGATTCCTGGGAAAGGGGACAAGATTGGTAACTATGTTTTTATAGATGATGTAGTAGACGGACATATCTCAGCAATGCAGAAGGGAGCTGCTGGACAGACATATATTCTTGGTGGTGAAAATAGTGATTACATCAATTTTTTCTCAATACTTCGTACAGTATCCGGCAAAAAAAAGATGATGATCAAAATTCCCTTTTGGTTAAGTACTATTATTGCAAACATACAGCTGTTTCTGGCAAATGTTTTCGGAAAAACTCCATTAATTACACCTAAATGGTTGGTAAAAGGTAAGTATGATTGGGAAGTCTCTGCACAACGAGCAGTTAATGAGCTTGGTTTGGAAATAACCTCTCTTACAACAGGGCTTCAAAAAACTGTTGAATGGTTAAATCAAAATTACATACGAAAGAGGTAAATACAGATCTTTTTGCTCTTTTCCCTTTAGTAAAATAATTGCCCAAATAGTAGATAGCAGGTATAGTGGTATTCGAACATTATTTAGAATTTGAAAACATAGTTATATTGGATAAAAAACAAACATTACTACAACAGGAGCTAATTTCATGAGTAAGATTATTTTGACTGCTGCAGATCTTGATGGATATCTTTCCGACTCAGACAAAGAATTAATTGATAAAATGAATAGAGAGTATTCTGAAACGACATCGCATTTTGAAACCATAGCAGCGGGTAAGGATAAGGCATCTGTAAAAAATGCTGAAAAAGAGTTGATTCGAATATATGAAAAGGTTGGAAAGACAATGCAGGATATAGTTAAGGATGAACCTGCTATACATGTCTATTCATTTGATACGCCAAAAGAGGTTCATGGAGAGGCTTCACGTTTAATTGCAAAGTTGCGTAATCCAAAAACAGGGCATGAGGAGTTTGTCTATTATGTTCAGAGGGCTTTTGAACTTCTTTTCAATCTTGCATTTACTGATAATGCTCTAACAAAGAAAAACTACTTAATCAATGATACTCCAGTAGATATTCCTGTTCAGAATTATGCTGTTCATAAAATACCTGATGTGGATGCATTAATTGAGGATACCGTTATGTGTGTTATGCTTCGTGGAGCGCTTCTTCCTTCAATGATTGTCAGTAAGGAGATACAGGAATACTCTTCGACCAATTACGTTACCCCTTTTGCACTTTTCAGGATAAAACGGGATGAAACAAAGAAAGAATTTAATATGGAATATATTCTGGATTTAGATAAGTCATTTTTTGATCTGGATAAACTCACCGGTAAGGATTTAATTTTTGCTGATCCCATGAATGCAACTGGTGGAAGCCTTGTTACCATCGTTAAGTATTTGCATGAACAAGGCGTCAGACCAAAGTCTATTAAGTTTATTAATGTGATTTCTGCATTAAAAGGATCCCTGCGAACTGTAAGAGCAATTGAAAATGCGGAAGTCTATACACTGTGGATGGACCCGGTATTAAACGAATTGGCTTATATTCTTCCTGGACTGGGTGATGCAGGAGACCGTTTGAATGGTATTGATACAGAAGATAATCCAAGAAATATTATCCAGTTGATAGCGGATTACGGAGCAAATATAGCTTCTTTGTACCGTTCTCAGGTGCAGAAAATAGAACAGACTGTGCTGGGGGAATAAATGAGATGAAAGAATCTCAATTAACTAACTGGTTAATTCTCCTATGTAAGAGGCTTTTCATAATGTCACTGTTTTTGTTGCTTGCAGTATCCTGCAGCACCATGTCTGATCGAACAATACTTTCAGATGCCTATTATAACTTAGGAAATTCTGAATTGGATAAAGGGAATAATCAGGAAGCTGAAAAGTATTACTTTACTGCCTTATCCTATAATTCTGATAATCGCAGTGTTTCATACAACCTTGCACTCACTTATACGCTTAATGGGCAATTTGCAGAGGCTGAAAATCTTTTCCAGCTGCTTTTAGCAGAAGATCCTGATAATGTAATCATCCTAAATGCATCTGCCTGGAATATGTATAAAAGAGGTGATCCTAACAAGGCATTAGAGTTATATGAGTCCGTTCTGGGTAATAATCCGGCCTTTGATGAATTAAGAAAAAATTGTATTCGTGTTTATCTGGAGGTTGAGAACTTTGACAGGGCTTCCTTCCATTTGGATTTTTTAATTGAAAACAGCACCCTAAATTCAG
The DNA here is from genome assembly GCA_013202335.1 of Bacteroidota bacterium. The sequence goes on along the minus strand of JABMQR010000179.1, from coordinate 1,214 downwards.
ATATACTCTTTTTACAGGGTGAGTTGTTTTTTCTTCAAAACAACCCTGAAGCTGAGGATTGGTATATAGCTGCATGGGAAAAAGATTCCGGAAACAATGAAGCGGTATCTGGATTAGTAAAAATACTACATAACAAATCAGCGGAAAAACCTATACAGGAACTCTATGAAAAACTTGATTCTGCAGAACTTTTAGATTCTGAGCTTATATATGAATTTTCCCTTCATCTCCTGACTTTGGGGAAACTGTCTGGATTTACCTATTTACGTGAAGCCGTTCTATTGGGTTTTGATGTTTCTCAAGTGAAAAAGAGTGATGTAAGTACTCTTTCAGATCCCATAAAGAAAGAGTTACTTACCCTGCTAGGTGAAGAGTTTATACGTAAATATCAGGATGCTTTTTAAGTCAAGCTGCAAGTGCTATTTACCGTTTTAATAATGGGATCAAGTTTTCAACTACGGTTTCCGGCGATGGTGCTGCATCAATATTCTTTATCAGACCTTTTGCTGAATAGTAATCAATTAAAGGTTCTGTCTGTTTTTGGTAGACATTGAGCCTGTTTATGATGGCTTCTTCCTTGTCGTCTTCACGTTGAATAAGCGGTTCTCCTGACACATCGCAAAATCCTTCTCTTTTTGGTGGACCATATATTATATGATAAACCCTCCCAGATTCTTTTGCGATTCTTCGACCGGAGAGTCTTCTGATTATTACTTCGCGTTTTATTTCAAAATTTATTACGTAATCTATCTGTGCAAAGGTTTCCAGAGCTTCTGCCTGGGGAATTGTTCGCGGGAATCCATCAAGAATGTAGCCGTTTTTTGCGTCATCCTTGGTCAACCGCTCCTCTACCAGTTTAATAGTGACTTGGTCGGTAACCAGATTGCCTGCAGCTAATATTGATTTAACTTGCTTACCAAGTGGAGTTTCGTTTTTTATTGCTGCCCTGAATATGTCTCCGGTTGAGATGTGTGGAATAGAGAAAATATCTTTAATCCTGATAGCAATTGTCCCTTTGCCTGCGCCCGGTGGGCCGAGGAAGATTAAGTTCATTCTGCAGCTCCTTATATAATAAATATGAAGTGACCGGAAACCGGTGGGTTTTCTGGATGACAAATCGATTTCAGTTAAGGATTAATTTGAACTAAAAACTTTTTTCTGTTTTTGAGCTTAAATTATTAGAATAATTCTTTTCTACCCATTGATTACCAGCT
>JABMQR010000178.1 GCA_013202335.1 Bacteroidota bacterium | reverse complement strand
TGATCTTCTTTTTCCCAACAACGATTCCCATAGGTATATCATTAGTAAGCGCTTTTCCCAAGGTACAAATATCTGGTATAACTCCATAATATCCTTGGCCACAGGAAACTCCTGTTTTAAAACCAGATAGTATCTCATCAAATATTAGTACTACGTTATATTTATCCGCTAACATGCGTACCTGCTGCAAATATTTTGATGTTGTCAAGAAACATCCGTTATTGTAATCAATAACATTCATGATAATTCCACCAATTTCGTCACCCTGCTCTTTTAGTATCCTTTCCATAATTTCAATATTATTCCAAGGAATGGGAATAATAACCTGATCTACAATATCTGGTATACCAGCAGTTCTGCCGATTGTCCTTGATACCCGGTTACCATCATTCTCATAATCCACTTTACTAACTAGGTTATTAGCGAGTAAATAATCGTGTACACCATGAAAATGACCATCGATTCTAATGATCTTATCCTTTCCTGTATATCCACGGGCAAGCCTCAGAGCTAGTAAAGTACCCTCGCTGCCTGAATTTACAAATCGAATCTCCTCAGCTGCAGGAACTGCCCGACATACCTTTTCCGCAAAAATAACTGTTTCCGGAGAATCCATCCCGGCAAAAAACCCTTTTTCAATGGCGTAAATAAGAGCACGTTTTACCTCAGGACAATTATGTCCTAATAGTACCGCGCCATGGCACATAAAAAAATCAATATACTCCTTACCGGTTAGGTCGGTAAACCTAGCCCCATCCGCTTTCTCCGCGTACATGGGGACACCAGTAAACTGATTTGCTCTAAAGCTGGAAGACATTCCTCCTGTTATATACACAGATGCTTCACGCTGCCATTCATTTAAAGTTTTTTTAGTCATTTTGTATTCCTCCTAATTCATTATTTTATTGCTCCCGCACTCATGCCCTGAACCATATATTTCTGGACAATGAACGCAAAGATTAGTACAGGAATGGTAATCACCGAACCAACTGCGGCAATCTGTCCCCAGAATGTTCCTTGCGGCGTCATCAATCCCGGAAGCGCTACTGGCAATGTTGCGGTTTTATACCCTGTAAGAATAAATGCCATGAGAAACTCATTCCATGAATTGATAACACAAAATATTGATGTCGCTGCAATCCCGTGAGCAGCCAAAGGAATTGCTATTCGGAAGAAACTTCCAAACCAGGAACATCCATCCACTCTTGCTGATTCGTCTATCTCCTTTGGAATAGTATCAAAAAAACCTTTCATCATCCAAACAACAAAAGCAATATTGAAAGCTGAATGCGCTAAAATGATTCCCAAGAAACTATTCAGTAACTTGAGATCGGCCATGATGAAATAGAGTGGCAGTGACAGAACAATTACCGGCGTAAACCGTGTTCCAAGTAAATAAAAGAATAATATCTTGTCTCCTTTCATACAAAATCTAGAGAATGCATAGGCTGATGGTAAGCCGACAGTTAGAGAGATAGATGTAACAAAAAAAGCAACAATTATACTATTCAGTAAGTTTTTATCGAAATTTTTCTCTATAAATACCATTCTATAGTTTTCCATTGTCGGTTTGAATATAAGCTTTGGTGGAATGGAAAATGCCTCGACTCGGGTTTTAAATGATGTTGATATAAGCCAGAAGTAAGGAATCAGATATATAAATATAAATAGTATAAAAATGATCAGAACTGTTCTTCTTATTGCTAAAGCTTTTTTAGTCATTGCTCTGTTTCCTTATAATAAAATTCCAGTACAAAATCCCAAAAATCAGCATAATAATAAAAAGCACAACACAAAGCGCAGCAGCATAGCTAAAATTATAATTTACGAAAGCTTCTCTATAAGTAAACAGATCAATCACTTCGGTACTGTTGCCCGGACCACCTCCAGTAAGGATAAAAGCTTTATCGAACACCTTACACGCCTCTACACCCCGCAGAATGATGGAAACAGCAATAACTGGTCTGATGAGCGGAATTGTAATTCTGAAAAAGATTTGGGACCTATTAGCTCCGTCAATAAGAGCAGCTTCATAGGGTTCAATTGGCGCAGCTTTTAATGCAGCAAGAGTCATTAGTGCCATAAATGGGGTCCATTCCCAAATATCAGTTAGAATAAGAACTAAAAGAGCCGATCCTCCTGCACTTAATGGTGTTTTGGAAAGATTTAGATGAAATAAATCAACAAGAAACGAGTACAAACCAAACTGTGGATTAAGAATGAAACTATACATAAGCCCGACAACCAAGGGAGCAACCATCATGGGTATCATTATCAGTGATGCAAGCAATCGATTCAGGGCACCACTATAGTAGTTCAGCATAAGAGCAATAACTACTCCCAACACAAGTTGTATAAATGTTGAAGTAATGACAAACTTTGCTGTGACCCACATAGAATTCCAAAATTCATGATCAGATAAAATCATTTTATAGTTTTCCAGACCAACAAATATATCCCTACTTCCTGCTCTAGTTAAACTAAAATCATAAAAACTAATTCTGACGTTGTAGATCAGCGGAACCATAGTTATTAGTGTTAATAGAACAATTGCCGGCATATGAAACATAAGTGCTGTTTTTTGTTTGTAATCTACTTTTAAACTCACAATATTCTCCTAGTTACAATCAACTGGCTGACCAATCTGGTCAGCCAGTTTTTAATAACATTTCAAATTATACTATTGGTAAGTAACAGGCAGTTTCCCTTTCAATATATCATTGTATTTCTTCTGTAAATTTGAAAGAGCTTGTGCTGAGGTCTGTTCTCCGCTTATAACCATGGAGAGTTCCAGCATCATTTCGGTGTTCATGACATTCCATTCCGGGATACGTGGGCGTGTTGAACTTATCTCATAGGCATCTAGACTTGCTTTCCAATACGGCAATTTCTCACTGAGTTCTGGATCATTAAACACAGATGTAAGACATGGAAATCCTCCCTCGAGAGCAATTGCTTTCTGAACTTTATAGGTATTGACCCATTGAAGAAACAACCAAGCTGCCTCAGGATTAGGTGCATCAACGGGAATAAAATAGGTCCATGCACCAAAATGGGCAACGGGTACCTCGCGCTTAGGTATTAAGGCATATCCGACTTTCCCTACCACCTTTGAAGTTTCAGGATCTTCTATAGAAGGAGCACAATCATTCCATTGAATCTCCATTGCAACAATGCCTTGCTGCATTTGTGTAGTTAACTCATCCCATGTATTATTAGATACTCCTGGAGGACAGAATTCCACAAGATCTTTGAAATATGTAAGAGCTTCAACATTTTTTGGATTATTGATGACTAGATTACCCTTCTCATCAAATATGCCGCCACCAAAAGACCATGCATAATTAAGCCATTCACAGGTCATAGCGTCATGTCGTTTTCCTGCAATACTTGTACCATAAAAACTATGCTTAAGGGTTTCTCCCATTAGATTATCACCCGGTTTCCTGGTAAAAAATTCAGCCAAATCGCGATACTGAATCCAGTTTACCGGTACCTTTAGCTCATAACCGTACTTTGCTTTAAAAGCGGCTTTTTCTTCAGGGTTTTCAAAGATATCCTTTCTATAAAACATGATCATTATACACGAATTTGATGGAATACCGTAACTCACACCTTTCCACTCCCCTGAAGCGGACACCATTCCCGAAATCAAATCACTTTTGTCAAAATCTTCAAGTTTAAGATCTTTCCGATTTAAAAAAGGATCCAACGGCTGCAGATATCCATTCTCCACTAGCTGCCCCAGGAATTGATAAGGTATTGAAATGATATCATACGCACCAGTGCCGCTTTCTAAGGCCAGGATTTCCTTACCAACCACGTTGTCCATAGGTCCAATTTCAAGCTCAACTTTTATTCCTGTTATTTCCTCAAACTTTGGTATTTGTTTTTGCATCGCCAAGGTGGGATTCTGTTGCTCAGCAATAACCCGTATAGTAACTCCTGCATATTTTTGTTCTGCTGCTACCAGCAGTGTTGCTGTCATAAGCAGACAGAACACCACTATCACTAATAATACTTTTCTCATAATAAATTCCTCCTTTAAAGGTATAATAATTTTCCTTTAATAGTATCAATATATCTTCCGATATATCTTTTTCGTAGAGTATCGTATAAGCAAGACCTCCTTTCTTACAAACTCATTCAGTGTTAGCGAAACTCCCCCAGCAGGATCTTGAGATATCTTAAACCTATGACAATATTAATTGCAGTTGCCCTTTATCTTCTTTTTCTTGATGCTCTACGTAAGGGAGGATTTCCTTTTCATTCAAGTCTTATACAGGATACACAGTATCTTATAGACCAGATGCCGCCTTTCCT
>JABMQR010000014.1 GCA_013202335.1 Bacteroidota bacterium | reverse complement strand
AGCTTGAACAGCCAGAGTATATTGGCTATACGGAAGCAAACAGCAACACACAAAGCTGCTCTGGTAATTACCCTGAATACATCCGGAAACGAAAAACTCTCCAGCCTCATAGCTGAAGCCGTTAAACATAATGAACGGATTTGGGGTGAACTTGAGAGAATGTTTGAGGACAGAATAACCCTTGTCAGCTCCCTGCTTACCGGAGAAGAGCGAAAAGACCTCCTTAAATTAGTAAAAAAAGATTTTGGTGATATAGAGGACATCCTCAAAGCCGTTTGGCTTATAGGTGAAGCCTCAGAGAGTACCAACATATTTATCGATAGACTTGAACTGCTCTGGGTGCTTGAAGCACTGCGCGTTTTACTGGGGCAGGCAGGATATAAAGCTGCAGCCATAGATTCATCGGAACTGGTGCACACCACAGAAACTGAATCCGGCTACCGATTACGAATGGATAAAACCGGATATCATCTTAACGGATTTCTCAAAAAAGCCGGAGATGTTGATACCCTGCTTATAGGGGGAGGCTGGGCTCTTTGCGATGACAATTCAGTTGTAGATCCTGATGAGAATAGCGGCGAACTGACCGCAGCAGCGCTTGGAGCAATACTTGATGCAGAGTTAGTAACCTTCTGGAACGGAAAAGAGATGCTGATGACCGCAGACATAGAAGAAGTACCCAGTGCCTCTATAATCCCGGAGATAACCTATGCTGAGGCAACGGAACTCTCCTATTTCGGTGCAAAAGTACTCCACCCTCTGGCTATGGCACCTGCTATGGCAAAAGAGATACCCATCTACCTCAGAGGTATAGAACAGATTGAACATCCCGGAACAAGAGTCTCTGTTAAGAATGAGAACTCTAATGGAACGATGGTTAAGGGGTTTTCCGCTATCCATCACACCGCACTTATTAATATAGAGGGTGCTGGGATGATAGGCGTACCCGGAATATCATCAAGACTATTTACCTCAATGCGTACTGCAGAAATCTCAGTAATCCTGATATCACAGGCATCCAGTGAACACTCCATCTGCTTTGCTGTCCCGGAAAAAGAGGCAGCTAAGGCCGAAAAAGTCGTTCGAAGAACCTTTTCCGAGGAACTTGCCGGATACCGGATCAATTCAGTTGAAGTTCAGCGGAACTGCGCAATCCTGGCAGCAGTAGGTGAATCTATGCCTGGTGTTCCCGGAATAGCTGCAAAGTTTTTTGGTGCCCTGGGAAAAGCGGGAGTAAACGTCAGTGCCATCGCGCAGGGATCATCTGAAAGAAATATCAGTGCAGTAATAAAAGGCTCAGATGCCACAAAAGCATTGCGCGCCCTGCATGCCGGGTTTTTCCTCTCAAATCAGACCCTGAGTATCGGACTGTTTGGTCCGGGACTGATAGGTTCAACCCTGCTTAATCAAATCTCCCGGGAATCTGACAGATTGAAAACTGAATTTGGTGTTGATTTGCGGGTGCGCGCCATAGCTAATTCGAAAAAAATGCTTATTGATGACTACGGAATTGATTTAACATCATGGAAAGACCGGTTTGCGAAAGATGCGCTCCCCCTGGATCTGAAAAAATATACTGAACATGTTGCCGCTGATTATTTCCCACATACCGTTTTCATCGACTGTTCCACATCATCAATGCTGCCAAAACATTATGTTGAGTGGATTCAGCGGGGTATACATATAATTACCCCCAATAAAAAAGCAGGAACAGAAAAACTTCCCGACTATCACACATTGATGGCTCAGGGGAGACAAAAGGGAATGCATTTCCTCTATGAAACCACCGTTGGGGCGGGGCTTCCCATCATAAATACCCTTAAGGACCTTATCCAGACAGGAGATAGAATCCAAAAAATCGAAGGAGTGCTGTCCGGAACTCTGGCATACCTTTTCTGGAGATTTGATGGAACTGTACCGTTTAGTACACTTGTTCGTGAAGCAAAAGAGCTGGGGTTTACGGAACCTGATCCAAGGGACGACCTTTCCGGAATGGATATCGTGAGAAAAGCGGTAATATTAGCGCGGGAAATAGGTATTGAGATTGAAATTGAAGACGTTCCTGTCCTTAACCTGATCCCAAAAGAACTTCGCAGCGCATCAATAGATGATTTCATGGACAAACTTGAGTTGATTGATGCCCGGATGCTGAAAATGCAGCAGGAAGCTGAGGGGAAAAACCAGCTCCTGAAATATGTCGGAGTAATTGGGGCTGATGGAACCTGTTCTGTGGAACTTAAGGGATATCCAAAAGATCACCCCTTTGCCCGTATTTCCGGAACTGATAATATTGTAGCCTTTACCACAGACCGTTACCACAGCCAACCGCTCGTAATTCAGGGCCCGGGTGCGGGACCGGATGTAACTGCCGGTGGGGTCTTTGCGGATCTGCTCAGGTTGAGTTCATATCTGGGTGCAAGATTTTAATTTACGAAGGATCGTTTAAAATATTGAGAACAAAAATACAATTTTTGAAATTGTCTCAGGGAGCTGTTTTATGGAATTCATCAGTACACGAGTGAAAGAGAATACACCTACTGCATCCGTACATGCATCGGCTGCTATTTTAAAAGGCCTGGCACCGGACGGCGGACTCTATGTCCCCAAAACCTTCCCGCAGCTGAGTCAGGATATCCTTGATGGTGCAATGTCTTATCAGGATACTGCTTACCACGTACTAAAACCCTTTTTTGAAAACGATCCCCTGGAAAATGATCTGAAAAGCGTTTGTGATCAGGCTTTCGATTTTCCCGTACCCCTGCACTGGTACAATAACTCTCAGGCAGTATTGGAACTCTTTCACGGCCCAACAGCCGCATTTAAAGACTTTGGCGCACGATTTCTTGCAGGAGCTATGGAGAAGCTGATAGCTCAGGATAACAGCACCCTCACCATCCTGGTTGCAACCTCCGGTGATACCGGCGGGGCAGTGGCCTCAGCGTACTACGGCAAAAAAGATATCAAAGTAAAGGTACTGTTCCCCGAAGGCCGTGTATCGGATCGACAGGAAAAGCAGCTGACCTGCTGGGGCGGAAACGTTGAAGCGTATGCCGTACATGGGGCTTTTGACGACTGCCAGCGCATGGTTAAAGAAGCCTTTATGAATCAGGAACTTTCCCGGCAGTGGAATCTCACCTCAGCTAACAGCATCAATCTCGGACGCCTGCTTCCACAGGCTGTCTATTATGTATATACCGCTATTGAATACCAGAAAAAAACAGGAGTAAAACCGGTTTTCGTGATACCCAGCGGAAATGTCGGTAACTCGATCGGTGCCCATTGGGCAAAGGCTATGGGTGCTCCCGTTGAACGAATTGTTCTTGCCGTTAATGCCAACAAGACCATACCCGATTACCTTAATTCAGGCAGATATGAACCTCGTGAAAGTATTGCTACACTGGCAAACGCAATGGATGTTGGTGATCCCAGTAATATGGAGCGGTTACGGTATCTTTTCCCAAAAATCGAAGATATGCGTGGGCATGTTACCTCTTTTAGCGTGTCGGATGATCAGATTCTTTCATCTATAGGTGATGTCTGGGAAGATTTTCACTATGTGGTGTGCCCCCATACCGCAGCAGGGGAGTTTGTCCGGAGAAATTTTGTTCCGGAAAAACATTCAATCGTGGTGGCGACAGCTCACCCGGCAAAATTTGAGACAATCGTTGAACCCGTTGTAGGGCAGCAGATTCCTATCCCTGAAGCCCTTGCAGGAATACTGGAAAAAGAGGGACATGCGGAAGTTATAGCACCGATTATGGAAAATATCTTTTCCCGCTAACAGCTTTACCTTAATTATTATATCACCCGTCCTGCCGGTTTTTGTCTGATTGTGAGAATTTCTACCGCATCACTGCCGAAAATCCCCTGCATAAGTTCCTTATAGCTCTCTACAAGGTTATTGGGGATAAAGGCCTGGATAGTTCCGGCAAACCCTCCTCCATGTACCCGGCATGCGCCATCCCCGTCCAAAAAGTTTTCAGTCATCGAAAGAGCAAGACTCAGTCCCTGTTCTTCCGGGTTGAATGCTGGATAGACATTCTGCAGGAATTTAAATGATGAATTTCCTGATGCAGTAACCAGGGAAAGATAGGATTCCATATCATCCCGTTGTAAAGCCTCAGTCATCTCCTTTGCCCGGAGGGTCTCTTTTAAAAAGTGATAGGCTCTTAGAACGGCACGATCACCAAATTTTACCCGAAGCTCGGGAATAGCCGGAATCAGCATTTCAAGAGAAATATCCCGGCAGTGAGTGTACGATGCCCCGAAGAATCCTGCAACCTGTCCCATCTCAACAGTAATAGCCGCATAGGACGGTGTTAAATCGGCATGGTTTCCCCCGGTGTCTACTACTGCAAGCGTATATCCTTTATCATGAAAGCTGTATGAGACTTCAGTAATTTCCGGTGATTTCGGATCTTTGAAATCAATCCCGATAATGCCCCCATAGGCGCATGCAGTCTGATCCATCAACCCGCTGGGTTTCCCGAAATAGACATTCTCTGCAAACTGACTATACTTTGCCAGCGATACCGCTTTAATATGATTGTTGTTGAATAAGTCATTAAAAAGAGCTGCAATCGTAATCTCAATAGCTGCAGAGGAGCTTAAACCTGATCCCTTCCGTACATCTGTGGTGGTGTTTGCCTTGAATCCACCAATGGTAAAACCATCTGCAGTAAATGCTGCCGCAATTCCCCTTACCAGGGACTCAGTTGATCCAGCCTTATTTTTTGAAGTTTCAAGATCGAGATCTGACAAATCAACAGTGACGGGATCAAATCCCTCGGAATCAAGGATCACGATCATATCATCTGAAGGTACTGCCGCGGCTAACGTATCAAGATTTATTCCTGCAGCAAGAACGGAGCCCCGGTTGTGGTCAGTATGGTTTCCCCCCAGTTCTGTCCGGCCGGGAATGCTGTATATCCCGGGAACCGATGCAGAAGTTTCCCCAAAAAGGGTGGTATGTCTTTTCAGCAGGTCTGTATAGCGTTTTCTCTGCCGGGGAATATCATTTACTGCTCCATAGAGTTCTGTAAAGACATTGTCATAACTGCCTGCAGCTATATCAGTAATAAGTGTATCGGCTGGTTTCATCCCATTCTCCTTTCTTTACGGCTATTAATTGAGATAGTGTGTCCCCGAAAGTTCCCGCAAGTTGTTCGCACTCATTTCAGCGGTGATATCACGCTGCGGTTTAGCCATCAGCTCATACCCGACCATGAATTTTTTTACTGTTGCTGATCGCAGCAGCGGCGGCAGGTAGTGCAGGTGCATGTGCGATCCCGGATACTCTTTCCCATCAGTAGGCTGCTGATGAATTCCCAAAGAGTAGGGGAAGCTAGTCTTAAAAAGATTATCATAGCGGATGCCGATCTGTTTCATAGCATCAGCCAGATCATACCGTTCATTATCAGCAAGATCTGTCAGAGAAGCCACTGGTCTGTTCGGCAGGATCATGGTCTCATACGGCCAGACTGCCCAAAACGGGACAAGGACTGTAAAGGAGTCGTTCCTGATTACTATCCGCTCATTTTGCCGTACCTCATAATCCAGATAATCCATCAACAGGCTGGTTCCGTGCTTCTGAAAGTAATCCGACTGATTCTGCAGCTCTCTAGCAGGCAGGTCGGGGATTGCCTCTTCCGCCCAAATCTGTCCATGAGGATGCGGGTTTGAGCAGCCCATAACAGCTCCGCGGTTCTCGAAAATCTGCACATAGTTAATATAATCACGGTTTCCCAAATCTGCATATTGAGCTGCCCAGACATCAATAACTTTCTTAATATCTTCAGGGGTCATTCTGGGAATGGTGAGGTTGTGTTTAGGGGAGAAACAGATAACCCGGCATAATCCTTTTTCCGTTTCTGCTTTGATCATCCCGTTCGGCCCCTCTGTAATCCCTGCATCCGGTGTTTCAGGCAGTAGTGCAGAGAAATCATTATCAAATACAAAGGTATCGGCATAATCGGGATTGCTTAATCCGCCGGCACGTTCATTTTCCGGGCAGAGATAGCAGTTAGGGTCATGTTCGAGCCCTTCCGGCGCATGTGCCGCTTCAGTCTGTCCCTGCCAGGGCCGCTTTGTTCTGTGAGGGGATACTAAAATCCATTCCCCTGTGAGTGGGTTATATCTTCTGTGAGGATGTTCCTGTAAATCCATATACTTTTCCCCTTTTCTGTTTT
>JABMQR010000177.1 GCA_013202335.1 Bacteroidota bacterium | reverse complement strand
CGAACCGCCGTGGTACGGAACCGTATGCCAGGTGGTGTGAGAGGACGGCGGGAGTAATCCCGCCTCCTACTCGATACAAAACCGGTTAGTACCGGAACAGGGTTAATTTCAGGAGGAAAACATGTTCACCAGTAAAACAAGACTGCGGATAGCTGTACAGAAAAAAGGGAGGCTTAGCGAGAAGTCTCAGGATATTATAAGATCCTGTGGGATTGATTTCGGAAATGGATCCAGAGTATTGAAAAATGAAGCATATAATTTCCCCATTGAGTTTCTTTATTTACGGGATGATGATATCCCCGGATATGTGTTTGACGGGATTGCTGATATCGGGATTGTAGGCAGAAACGAAGCTGCGGAGAAACAGTTTGATGTTGATTATATTCGTGATCTCGGTTTCTCAAAATGCAGACTCTCTATTGCTGTACCAAACAGCTTTACGTATAATAACCTTGAGGATTTAGAAGGGCGTGAAATTGCCACTTCCTACCCCAATATTCTCAGGACGTGCCTTGAAGAACGCGGCGTTAAAGCGGGAATCCATGAAATAGGCGGATCGGTAGAGATTGCCCCGGCCATTGGGCTTACGGATGCAATTTGTGACCTTGTCAGTACCGGCAGCACGCTGATTAGTAACGGACTGAAAGAAGTTGATGTCCTTTTTCGGTCAACTGCTGTTATGATTGCACAAAAAAATCTGGGTACAAAAGATCCTGAAAAACAAAGAATTCTTGACAGCCTGCTGGTGAGAATGGATGCAGTAATGAAAGCCCGGGACTATAAATATATTATTTTTAATCTTCCCACAGACCATATCGGCGAAGTCAGTAAGATTATTCCGGGTATGAAAAGTCCTACAGTAACCCCATTGTATGAAAAAGGGTGGAGTTCTGTGCAGACAGTAGTAAAAGAGGATGATTTCTGGGATGTCTTTGAGGCTCTTGGAAAGATCGGTGCCCAGGGACTGCTGGTTACATCGATTGAGAAAATGACTCTGTAGATTTGAGGATTTAGGTATGAGTAAACGGATGGGGATATCTTTGGCGATATATATAAGTCCTGATGATCAGGATGTTCAGGATATTATCAGGAGACCGCAAAAACAGCAGGCTGAACTGGAAGATACGGTTCGGCAGATTATTACAGCGGTCAGAACTCGTGGAGACTCTGCCCTGATTGAGTATGCTAAAACTTTTGACCGGGCGCAGCTTAAAAACCTGGCAGTAACCAGAGATGAAATTGAAAAAGCTGCACAGCAGATTAAACCGGAACTCCGCATGGCTATCAAGCATGCCGCAAAAAATATCAGGAATTTTCATACCGCTCAACTGCCTGTTGATGAAGATATGCAGGTAGAAAAGGGTGTGCGGTGCTGGAGGCGTACCCGCCCGATAGAACGGGTCGGGCTGTATGTCCCCGGCGGGACAGCACCGCTCTTTTCTACAGTATTAATGCTGGCGATACCGGCTTCTATTGCAGGCTGCCGGGAAATTATTCTGGCAACTCCTCCCCGCGCTGACGATACCATACACCCTGCTATTCTCTTTGCTGCCTCACTCAGCGGAATTACCTCAATCATAAAAGCCGGAGGGGCTCAGGCCATAGCTGCCCTTGCATTCGGTACAGAGAGTGTTAAAAGAGTTGATAAAATTTTCGGACCGGGAAATCAGTATGTGACAAAAGCAAAAGAGCTTGCTGCCGCAGCAGGAGTTGCAATTGATATGCCTGCAGGACCCTCTGAAGTCCTGATTGCTGCAGATGAAACTGCTGACCCTGAAATTATTGCCGCAGACATGCTTAGCCAGGCAGAACATGGACCGGACAGTCAGGTGATCGTAATCGTTGACTCAGTTTCGTTAATTGACCCCATCCTTATGGCAGTTAATCAGCAGTTAGCTGGCCTGCCGCGCAGAGAGTTTGCAGAGAGTTCCCTTGCAAACAGCAGTATTCTTTGTGTTCCTGAAAGAGGCAGAGTAGTTGATATAATTAACCGTTATGCACCTGAACACCTGATCATACAGATGCGGGATGCAAACTCTATGGAAGAGCAGATAACTCATGCCGGTTCTGTCTTTTTCGGGCCGTGGACACCCGAGTCTGCCGGAGATTACGCTTCAGGAACAAACCACACCCTGCCGACTAACGGTTTTGCAAGGGTCTATTCCGGGGTAAGTGTGGATAGTTTTATCAAGAAAATAACTTTTCAGGAGATTACTCCCGAGGGACTTAAAAAACTGGGACCGGTTATTGAAGTACTTGCTGAAGCAGAATCCCTTATCGCACATAAACAGGCTGTATCTGTTCGACTGCAAAAATTGGAAGGAACAAATGAGTAAGACTATTAATCTGCAGGAACTGCTTCGACCGAATATCCGGGGAATCTCCCCATACTCATCCGCACGCAGTGAATTTTCAGGTGATGCGGAAGTATTTCTTGATGCAAATGAGAATTTTCAGGATTTTGTAGGAACGTCGGGGTCTCCAAGAAACCGGTACCCGGACCCATTTCAAAGGGAACTGAAAGATCGTGTAGCCAAACTTTTTGGCATATCTGCTGAGACACTTTTTCTGGGGAACGGAAGTGACGAAGCTATTGATCTGCTTTATCGGGCATTTGCAGCACCGGGAGTTGATAAAGCAGTAATCCTGCCGCCGACTTATGGCGTCTATAAAGTATTTGCTGATGTGAATGATATTGAGGTGATTCGTGTTCCGTTAACCAGTACGTTTACCATAAATATGGATAAGCTTCGCGATGTAGTGGAATCTGAACCGGCAAACCAGCTGAAATTACTGTTTGTTTGCTCGCCAAACAATCCGACAGGGAATTCAGTTGATCCTGCAGTACTGAAACAGGTACTGGAGATGTTCCCGGGAATTGTAGTGGTTGATGAGGCCTACCAGGATTTCAGCAGTAATCCTTCAGCAATGGATCTGCTTGGATCGTATGAGAATCTTGTTGTCCTTAGAACCTTCTCTAAAGCATGGGGTCTTGCGAATGTACGGCTTGGAATGGCAATAGCTTCTCCAGAAATAGCTTTAGTGTTGAAGAATATAAAGTATCCCTACAATCTCAGCGGACCGGCACAGGAAGTTGCAGCCAGAGCGCTGGAAACAGAAGCTCTTGTACGTGAAGGAATGCGGCAGATTATTGCATCCAGGCTAAAACTCACAACTGATCTATGTGAAATACCGTATGTTCAAAAAGTATACCCGTCTGATGCGAACTTCATTCTGGTGAAGGTGACGGATGCCGATCGACTTTACCATGAGCTGCGTGCAAAAGGTATTATCATACGAAACAGGAATTCTGAACCTGGGTGTGAAGGGTGTGTACGGATAACTATTGGATCTGATTCGGAAAATGCCAGGTTGGCAGCAGCCATGAAAGAGCTGGGAGGTGTATTATGAGGCCGATTCTATTTATAGACAGGGACGGAGTACTGATTCAGGAACCGCCGGAAAATTTTCAGATTGATACCTTAGAGAAGCTGGAGTTTGTACCCGGGGTTTTCGGTGCATTGAGCAGAATCCGTAAAGAGACTGATTTTCTCTTAGTAATGGTTTCAAATCAGGATGGTCTTGGAACTGCTTCCTATCCTTACGAAGATTTTGCTCTGCCTCAGGAGAAGATGCTGAAAACACTTGAAGGTGAAGGAATCATTTTTGATGCAATCCATATTGATGAATCCCGGCCTGAAGATAATCTCCCAACTAGAAAACCGGGAACGGGAATGCTGCCCGAGTACCTTGCAGGCGCTTATGATCTGGAACGTTCTTTAGTGATTGGTGATCGACTTACCGATCTTGAGATGGCTAAAAATATTGGCTGCAAGGCCATTTGGTTTTCCGGTAGTGAGAATCGGGAGCTGTTGGAAGCGGGTGTTGGTGGTGTTGAAGCGGTAGATAGTAATCTTGTCCAAAACTGTACCCTGGTTAGCAATAGCTGGGATGAGATAAGCCGCTATATTACCGGTACCACTTATCCTCTGCCTGATAGGACGGCTAAAATATCCCGTAAAACGAAGGAGACCGAGACTGAGGTTTCCATCAACCTTGACGGAACAGGTAAAGCCGAGATTTCAACCGGGCTGAGGTTTTTCGATCACATGCTTGATCAGGTTGCTAAACACTCATACTGCGATGTACGCATTCAGGTAAAAGGTGATCTTGATGTTGATGAGCACCACACAATAGAAGATACTGCGATCTCTTTGGGACAGGCTTTTCTCCAGGCTCTTGGCGACAAACTGGGAATTAGCCGTTACGGATTTATGCTTCCGATGGATGATTCGCTTGCCCAGGCGGCAATTGATTTTTCCGGTCGACCGTGGCTTGTCTGGGATGTGGCCTTTACCCGGGATAGGGTTGGCGATGTTCCCACAGAGATGATCTCCCACTTCTTTAAATCTTTCTCGGATGAAGCAAAGTGCAACTTGAACCTTTCAGCGAAAGGGGAGAATACGCACCATATAGCCGAGGCTGTGTTTAAGGCCTTTGCCCGTGCAGTTCGGGGTGCAGTAAAGCGTGATATTTATAACATGGTCCTTCCCTCTACAAAAGGAGTCCTTTGATGATTGAAGCAAATCCGCTTCCGGAAGTTTCCGGTGAGGTGGTAATTGTTAAATATAATGCAGGGAATGTACGTTCGGTAACCTGCGCATTAAACCGTTTAGGTATAGAACCGGTTTTGACAGACGATCCTGACAGGATTCGCAATGCGGATCGGGTGATTTTTCCCGGGGTAGGTGAAGCAAGCTCTGCAATGAACTACCTGCGAAGAACAGGATTGGATACAGTTCTTAAAAACCTCACACAGCCGTTTCTGGGTATTTGTCTCGGCATGCAGTTGATGTGTAAGTGGAGTCAGGAAAATGACACTGAGTGCCTGGGTATTTTTAATGAGGATGTTCTTTTATTTCCACCGAAGCTTAAGGTTCCCCACATGGGTTGGAACAATTTGTCTGGAATGAGAAGTCCTCTTTTAGCCGGGGTAACAACAGAAGAATATTTCTATTTTGTCCACAGTTTTTATGCGGCAAAGGGTGCTGAGACCATTGCTGCTTGTGATTATATTATTGAATTCAGTGCAGCCCTGCAGAAAGGGAACTATTACGGTCTGCAGTTTCACCCCGAGAAGAGCAGTAAAGCAGGTGAAACTATTCTGAGGAACTTTCTGGGGATGAAGTCGGTAGATGGGGAGAACGGATAGGATGGAAATAATTCCGGCTATAGATATTATTGAAGGAAAATGTGTTCGACTTGCCGGAGGTGATTACGGCAGTAAGAAAATCTATAATGAAGATCCATTAGCTGTAGCACATGAGTTTGAAGAGTATGGAATGCGTCGTCTGCATCTCGTAGATCTGGATGGGGCTAAGTCGGGTGGAATCGTAAACAGGAAAGTGCTGGAATCAATTGCTTCCGGGACAAATCTGATAATTGATTTCGGTGGCGGGATTAAGCGTGACAGTGATATTCGTGCTGCATTTGAGAGCGGTGCTGCAATGGTTACCGGAGGCAGTATAGCCGTGAAGGAGCCGGAGATGTTTCTTTCATGGCTCGAGGAGTGGAGTTCCGACCGCATAATTCTGGGAGCTGATACCAGGGACGGCTATATTGCGGTTAGCGGCTGGATGGAAAAATCCGAATGCGAATTGATTCCCTTTGTACTGGATTATCTTAGAAAAGGTATTCAAAAAGTTATCTGCACAGATATCAGTAAAGACGGCATGATGAGCGGAGCTTCCCTTGAGTTGTATAAAGAGATGATTCAGTCGGCTGATAGTGCCGGATTAAGTACTTTGGAGCTTGTTGCAAGTGGGGGTGTTACCTACAGTAATGAGCTTGATAACCTTGCTGAGGCTGGTCTGCATGGTGCCATTATCGGCAAGGCGATATATGAGGGGACGATCTCCCTGGAAACGCTTGGGAAATGGATACAATTTCATTAAATCGGAATAAAACAAAGTTTTATTCTTGGATTTATTAGAAATTTGCTTCAGAAGTTTATTAATTAGTTACATAACTTACAGCATTAT
>JABMQR010000176.1 GCA_013202335.1 Bacteroidota bacterium | reverse complement strand
CCTGCAAGAGATAGCCGAAGTTTTCCTGCAGCAGCAAACCTTGTATAGGGAATGTGGGTTTCAATTGCTTTCTTAAGAATTTCTTCGCTTATTGCTTCATAACTTTCGGCTTGTACAGCTTCAGAAATTTTCGGAATAATACACAGAGCGCCGGCACATTCACCACCAATAGCTGAAAGAAGGTTATAATCATTGTCACGGGATATTCCCAGACTTCTGCATATTCCTTCCCGTGCACCGGCTTCGGGTAATAGATTTGCAAAGAAGTTATGATCGTCTTTTCCTTGAATATATTTTCCCGAAAAGGGGAGGCTTGTTGAGATGGGGAACCTGATTGATGATCTTAACCAGTTAGGATCATAGTTGAAAATCATTCTGGCTCTGGAATTCAAAGAGAGGGTTCCCACAATTTTATCCCGGTACAGTACAGTCAAACTCATGTAACGCCTCCAGCCGGGGATCGTGTTTTCATCTCGATTTTGATCCCAAGGCTTCTCAGCACCAGAAGAACTTTTTGGGATTCAACGGTGGTTTTTCCATTTTCAAGATTTGAAAGAAAATGCCAGCTTACCCCACTGAGATCAGCAAGATCCTGTTGACGAATTCCCTGACGTTTTCGTTCAGTTTGTATGAGTTTGCCGATTTGTTCTACTGAATCAATTGAAAGAGTCAATTGGATATCTCCTGCTTTTATACTTTCATGTACACGAATATTATTAATCTTTTAGCAGTATATGTCAAGAAATATTCATGTAAATGAAAATATTAGTTAATTATTAGCAGGGAATGCAATATTTTCACGAACGTGAAAGTATCAGTATATTGAATTTATTGACATTTCCTCTTTGCCCAAACGCCGTGAACGGTATAGGATTAGGAGATATGCATAAAACGAATAGAAAAAGGAACTATATATGGAAATGATTAATGACTGCAATGTAATACAGCATGAGGAGACGGCATTCGAAATAACTGCTGCGCCCAAAACTGACTATTTTATTGATGGATATTCAGCCCATAAAACAGCCAATGCTCCGGTTTTCTGTGAGTCAATTGATTTTAACTTTATTGCAACAGTCAGGATAGAACCGGAATTTGCTGCATCCTATGATGCCGGAACATTGATGGTGCTTGATGATGACAGCCACTGGTTCAAAGCTGCCTTTGAGCTGACCGATCTCGGGTATACCTCTATTGTATCGGTGGTAACAGACTCTGTTTCGGATGACTGCAACAGTGAGCGGGTAGCAGAAAAGGCAGTCTGGCTAAAGATTATTCGTAAGGGCCCCTTCTGGTCTATCCACTACTCTTTAGATGGCAAAAAATGGAAGATGGTTCGCTATTTTACACTCAAACTGGCAAAAGAAGTTCGTGTTGGGGTTAGTGCCCAATCTCCTGTGGGAGAGGGATGTAGAGTACAGTTTTCAGAGTTCAGCATAACTGAAAATGACTGCACAGACCTGCGAATGGGTGAATAGCTTGAGTACAACAATAGACACTATCTCTTACCCTGGAATTTCATCAACCTGTCACACATGCCTCATAAATCAAGCTTATTCTACGGCTGACTTTTCAAAAACTTCTCCGGAACAGACAGAAAACGTAATTCAAGTGGTTAGAGCTGAATTGGAGAGATCAAAAACAGTGCCTCTATTACCTCAGCACATAGCCAGGGCAGTAGAGGATGCAGTCAATAGTGAGCTGGGAAAACCGCATGATTATGATTTATACGCAGAGCTGAAGGAGCTTTCAAATAGGATCTCCCTATCATATTTAGAGAAGTTCCAGGAGAAAATAGATAAAAGTGCCAATCCTCTGGAAACCGGGATGCAGATAGCTGCGGCGGGGAATATTATTGACTTTGGTGCAAAGAACCATAATTCGATCAATCTTGATGAAGAGCTGCAGTCGTTTGATGCAGTATCATTTGCACACTATGATATTGAGCCGTTTAGAGATGGCCTGGAGAATGCCGCATCACTTTTGTATATCTGTGATAACTGCGGGGAAATTGTATTTGATAAACTGTTTGTTCAGGAACTGCAGAAAGAGTACCCAGGATTACATATCACCGTTGCAGTACGCGGCAAACCAATTCTGAATGATGCTACCTTAGCTGATGCACTGTTTATTGGGTTCGATAGTATTGTCCCGATTATTTCAAGCGGCAGTATCTACCCGGGAACAATTCTTCCTGAGACAAGTAGGATCTTTAAGCAGATGTTTGCTGAAGCGGACGTTATTATTTCTAAAGGGCAGGGGAATTTTGAGACCCTGCTGCCAGTTGCCGATAAAAGACTATTTTTTTTGCTTCGTATAAAGTGCAGCTTTATGTCAGAGTTGTCAGGAGTAGCAGAAGGTAGTTTAGTTCTTATGCAGGGGAATAATGCATAAAAACTCTGTACAGTGAGAAAGTGGGAGGATGTTAACATGAATAATGCCGGGAGTTATCAGTATTACACCTGTGATGTGTTCACCGACAAACAGTTTTGCGGGAATCAGCTTGCGGTACTTCCGGATGCCCGAGGTCTTACCACTCTACAGATGCAGCAGATAGCCAGGGAGTTCAATTTCTCCGAAATTACCTTTGTATTCCCTCCTGAATCAGGCGGTACGCGAAAAGTGCGAATATTTACACCGGCAACTGAAGTGCCGTTTGCCGGACATCCAAATATCGGAACAGCCTGTGTATTGGCCTCAATCGGCGAATTGGGAGATTCATATGCCTCCTCCGGTATTGTATTTGAAGAGAAAGCGGGACCGGTTCCCATTACCTTCAGTACTTCAGGGCATGCTTCCGGGGACAAACAATTGTGGTGTGAATTAAAGGCACCGGAAAAGTTCTCTCTGGGTGCGGTAATGCCGGTTGAAGCTGTTGCTGCTGCCGTTTCACTTGACCCGGATGATATAGTCGTATCAACACATCCACCACAGATAGCTTCAGTTGGGCTTCCATTTCTTATAGTTGAACTGCGTGATATTTCTGCACTTCAACGGGCCATGGCTGATATCGACGGCCTCAGGAAACTGGCCGCCATGGGAATTACCCCGGATATTCACCTCTACATTCGCAGTAATGATGATTTTGCTATCCGGGCACGTATGTTTGCTCCCATGGATGGAGTGCCTGAAGACCCTGCAACCGGGAGTGCAAACTGTGCTTTGGCGGGGCTGCTTGCATACTGTAGTGAAGACCTGTCCGGTGAATACTCGTGGCGTATTGCCCAGGGAGTGGAGATGGGACGACCAAGTATTCTGGAAGCCCGGGCAGAGAAAAAGAACAGCGAAGTGATATCAGTCCATATTGGCGGCAGCTGCGTTATGGTGAGTGAGGGAATGATTACTGCTATCTGATTCTACTACCAGGGAAACCAGTATGCGAATATCAAAACAACTGCTGCATCAAGCATTCGTCACACTCTCCTGGGGGAGGATGGCAAGATATATTTCAAGATACTCGAGCTAATTTCATAAATCAAAGATTTGTTGAAAGTTGTCTGGATTCATGATTACATGAATTTGAAGTTTATTGACTAATGGTTTATTAGATTGTATCTAAAGTAATTACAATCCATCAAAAACTTCACTACTAGGTAGATCTCTCAAAAATGCCTATTAGTGAAAGATCCTCACTCTCTTGTTTCTGCTTTTCGTGTACGATATACATCGAAGTTTTTTGGTTGAGGATAAAAAATCACTTCATCCCGATGACTTGCCGAGTTCCATAATTTTTCATAAGACGAAGATTTCTCTAAACCCATCATCCCATTCATCCATGCACCAAAGGCAGTTGCTTCACCGTTGCCGTAAGCTATTACCGGCCGTTCGAAAATGTCGGCTTGAATTTGATTGTAAAGACTAAATCTAGTCATACCGCCAGAAACATAAATATGCTCTATTGGTAGGGTAAGTTTTTCAATTTTCTGCAAATGTTTATATAACTCAAAAGCAATACCTTCAAGAATTGCTCGTGCCATATCCCCTCTTGTGGTATGAAGGTTGAGATTGAAAAAAGCTCCTTTTGCTCCGTTAGTGCCTTCGCCAGTAAAATAAGGCATCAAAAGCACTCCATTTGAACCGGCTGGTGCGGCAGCAATCTCTTGGTCTATTTGTGCAAACCGGGTAGAGGGTTCCCGTGAAGAATCCAGGAATGTTTCGCTGAACCATCGGTATATGGTGCCCGCTGTTGGAATGCTGGATTCCAGAATGTATTTTCCAGGAATTGCAGATATATTATTGTACATTTTTTTTTCTGGATCAAATTTTGGGGAATCAAGTAATGCAATAATATATGCACCTGTACCGGTGTTAACTGCAACTTTCCCTGGTGATGTAACCCCAAGCCCAAGTGAAGCGCATTGTTGGTCTCCACCCCCGGTGATAATTGGTACGCCGCTCTGAATACCGGTTAATGAAGCGGTTTTATTTTGAAGATATCCACAAATACTACCAGGAAGGTGTACTTCTGGAAGCTGGTCCTGGTTGATAGAAAAAATATCCAGTAATCGCTTGTTCCACTTTTTCTCAATCAAATCAAAAAGATTAAACCTACTGGCTACCGATTCATCAGTTATAAACTCACCAGTTAGTAAAAACATTATATAATCATAAATTCCAGCCATCTTCCATGTTTTATTATAAATCTGAGGATGATTATTTTTAATCCAGAGCATTTTTACAGCTGAAAAAACTGAAGTAATGGGTAGTCCCGTATGATAATAGGCGTCATCGTTGTATTGAGCCATTTCAAGACAAAGCGCATCAGTACGCTTGTCCTGCCACATGATTGCAGGCAAGAGCGGGTTCCCTGATGCATCAACAGGGAAAACGGGTGAACGGAAGGCTGTTACGGTGATGCCTTCAATCTTTAGCTGCTTCTTGGAAATACATGTATTGCAGTCAGATAAAATGGCTATAAGTGCTTTTTTCCAAACATAAGGATCCTGCTCAACTATGTCATTACCGAAAAATTTTGGACTTGTGGAGTGCCGGCTTGTATATTCTGCCTCTCCTCTGTCATTGTAGAGAACTCCACGCATACTTGTTGTACCAGCATCCAAAGATAGAATCATGTATATCCTCAGCTTTGACCATAATAAGCATTCTTGCCGTGTTTTCTTAAAAAATGCTTGTCCAGCAGCTCCTGCTGCATAGGAAGAGTGTCTGGGTTTATAGAAACACTTATACGAGCCATATATGCGACTTCCTCCAGAACAACTGCATTATGCACAGCTTCTTCGGGTGTTTTCCCCCAGGAGAAAGGGCCATGTGAATTAACTAAGACAGCAGGAGTTGAGCTGGGATTTATATTTCTTGTCATAAAGGTCTCTATTATAACATTGCCCGTTTGTTTTTCGTAAGAATTTTGGATCTCTTCAAGAGTCATTTTTCTTGTACAGGGAATGGGTCCATAAAAATAATCTGCATGGGTAGTGCCAAACGCAGGGATGTCGCACCCAGCCTGAGCCCAGGCTGTACTGTTTCTTGAATGCGTATGAACAATTGCATTACATTCAGGAAACGCTTTATAGAGAACTGCATGAGTTAACAGATCACTTGAGGGTTTGTAGGAGCCCTCAAGAAGGGTTCCCTCCATATCAGTTATTACCATATCATCTACTTTCATTGTATCATACGAAACGCCGCTTGGCTTAATGATTATGATTTTCTGATCTCGATCTATACCACTAACATTTCCCCAAGTATAAGTTATCAAATTCCTTCTTGTAAGCTCAATATTTGCTTCGTATACTCGCTGTTTTAAATCACTAAACAATGTAATTTCCCTCTCTCATTCTTTCAATAATCCAATTTTTTGCATACGTAATCTCATGAATGGGATCGTCTGCTTTTTCAGTCCACATTTCAATCAAAAATGGTCCGGTATAATGAAGTTTATGTAATGTCTGGAAAGCTGATTTGAAGTCTACGCAGCCTGAGCCGAATGGGACTTCACGAAATTGTCCGGGGAATTCTTCGGTCACTTTGTGGGTATCTTTAAGGTGGATGGCGGAAATGAACTCAACTCCCAGTTCCAGTTCACGGGGAACATCATTTCCCCATGCTGCTAAATTTCCAATATCCGGATATACCGTGAACCAGGGATTTCTTAGCTCTTTTCTTATATCCATGAATCTGGCAATGGAGTTAACAAGAGGGGTGTCCATAATTTCCATTGAAAGCATCACATTCTCTCGGGCGGCTGAGCGAACTGCCTGCTGAAGACCCTCAACGAACCAGCTGTAGGTCTGATCATCACTCTCTTCGTAATAGACATCATACCCTGCAAGTTGGATGGTTCTTATGCCGGTATCAACAGCTAATTGTATTGCTTTTTCCATCATCTCTCTCGCTTTCGTGCGAATTACAAGAGAGTGACTGCCTAAAGGAAATCGTCTATGTCCACTGAAGCACATCGAAGGTATTGTCAGCTTTGATTGACTAACCTGTTCAAAAAATGTTTTTCTTTCGTTTTTGGACCAATCAAGCCTTGCGAGACGAATGTCGCTTTCATCAATTGATATTTCAATAAATTGGAACCCCAGCGACTCAGCTAAGCTAATCTTCTCCGACCAGTTTGCAGTATGAGGCAGAGCCTTCTCATAAATGCCCAGCTTGATATCAGAAAGAGTCATCCTAACCCCAGTATTCTTTAATTGAAGCTTTAAATGCTCGTGCAACTGCAGCAGGATCATCTGCACCGTAAAGAGATCTGCCGGAAATGAAGCATTTTACCGGAATTCCCTTAAAGAGAACAAGATCTTCTGGATTCAAGCCTCCCGTTACAGAAACTTCCATTCCGGCTTTTGTAAGAGTTCTGATTTTAGTCAGATCATCTTCACCCCAGGCCTGTCCAGCGGCCGCTGCATCTCTTCCTCTGTGATAAATAGTTTGTGTCAATCCAATACTCTTCCACTGTTCTATTTGATTAAATGTCCATTCACCATACAGTTCAATTTGAATGTCACCATTATATGTTTTTGCAACCTGTAAAGCTGATGCCATAGTTGCCAGCGGGGCACTGCAAATGCAGGTCATCCAATTTGCACCTCTGGTGAATACCATATCTGCTAAAACGGATCCGGCATCTGCTGCCTTTAGATCTGCAAGAATAATATGATTCGGATGGTGGGCTCTTAGTGTTTTAATAGTTTTCACGCCCTCGGCAAAACAAAGGATAGTCCCTGCTTCCAGTACATCGACTTCATCAGCAAGAATTTTTGCTGCAGCAAGAGCAGAGGGTAGGTCTGTATGATCTAAAGCGACTTGTAGTAATGGTAGTTGCATATAGTTCTCCTAAAACGATTGATATGATAAGTAAACAATCAAAAAACATAATTGTCAAGTGTTTATTCGATGTGAAATTAGTTGAATATTTTTTGTAAAAAACAAAAAAATTAATAAATACTTACATAATAAGAAAATATAATAATTATATTATATATTTCACTATATATTATAAATAACTGAGAAATAAAAAAAGATCAAAACGAAAATATATATGTTGACAAATGATCATAACGGTGGGAGAATAGATGAAGAGTTAGATGGGAGTTCATATGAGTAAGGTTGATCAAATAACAAGAGAGTCATGGATTTTAAATACGTTTCCAGAATGGGGAACATGGCTTAATGAAGAAATTGAGTCAGAAGAGGTGAGTCCCGGAACATTTGCCATGTGGTGGCTTGCTTGTACCGGAATCTGGGTGAAGACTGAGGGAAATACCAATATATGCATTGATTTGTGGACTAAAACAGGAAAGCGGACTCAATCAGATCCATGGATGAAAGATCAGCATCAACACCAGCGAATGATTGGTTGTAAAAAAATTCAACCGAATTTACGCAATGTGCCGTGTGTTATCGATCCGTTTGCAATAAGAAAAGTGCATGCCATACTTGCAACACATGATCATGGTGATCATATTGATGAGAATGTAGCTGCTGCAGTTCTTCAAAATTGCGCTTCTGATGTTCCTTTTATAGGACCGCAAGCTTGTGTTGATCTTTGGATAAGTTGGGGGGTCCCGGAAAACCGCTGTCGTGTGGTCCGCCCGGGAGATTCTATTAAAGTTGGTGATGTGGAAATCCTGGCCCTTGATTCATTTGATCGAACAGAATTGGTAACTGCTCCCAGGGGAGTTGTTTTGAAAGATAAAATTCCGCAGGATATGGATCGGCTTGCGGTGAATTTTTTGCTAAAAACCCCTGGTGGGAATATTTACCATAGTGGTGATTCACATTATTCAAATTATTACGCAAAACATGGTAATGACCATAAGATTGATGTTGCCTTAGGCTCTTTTGGGGAAAATCCGCGAGGAATGACAGACAAAATGACCTCTGTAGATATACTGCGTATGGCAGAATGCCTTAGGACACAGGTTGTTATCCCCTTTCATCATGATATCTGGACAAACTTTCAGGCAGACCCAATGGAGATAAAAGTACTTTGGAAGATGAGGAAAGATCGTTTACAATATCAGTTTAAGCCATACATACTACAGGTTGGCGGTAAATTTATATTTCCTGATGATAAAGAAAAGTTTGAATACCATTACCCCCGCGGATTTGAAGATGCTTTTGCAATTGAACCTGACTTACCCTTCAAATCGTTATTATAGCGTTGCAGATTCAAAGAAGTGAATTCAGGCTGAGCCCAGCCTTTGAATCATATTTAGAAACTCTGCAAATTGTAATTGCAGAGAAAAAACGGAGGATTCTATGAAAAAAATTGTTGCTGTTTTGCTCATGACATTTTTAGTGTTTTCTCTTTTTGCTGGTGGTCAGCAGGAAGAGAGTCAAAAGGCTGTATCAAGTGACGGCTTTGACTGGAAACAGTTTGCTGGTCAATCTGTTGTCGCATGTTTTCCCAATCATGTTACCTACAACGCTCTTATGCCGTTAATTCCAGAATTTGAGGAATTAACGGGAATTGATGTAGAAGTAGACCTGCTTCAGTATATGAATATGCATGATAAAGAAGTTTTGGAAATGAGCAAATCTTCCGGTGATTATGACTTAATTTCCATGGTATGTATGTGGAAATCAGAATATGCATCAGCTGGATTCCTGACTCCAATACAGCCATTCTTTGATAATCCAAATCTCGCTTATCCGGATTATGATTTTGCTGATCTTGTGCCTGCATACGTTGAAAATACCGGTATTGCTGGTGGAGAAAGACTCTATATGAATGGTCCGGGAGCAGTATTGTATGGCGTACCGTTTGGAGCGGAAACAAGCATTCTGATCTATCGAAAAGATATTTTTAATGCATATAATATAAAGGTACCTGAAACCTATGATGAAGTGCTAGAAGCAGCAAAGTTCATCTATGATAACGTTGATGGTGTTTATGGTATGACTAGCCGTGGAGCTGCTGGACATCAGGCAAATGCAGCCTATTTGCTCCATGCTTCTCCATTTGAAGCAAAGGTTTTCGATAAGAACTGGGAACCTGTCATGAATTCTCCTGAATCAATTGCCACCCTTGAGTGGATGCTTGAGATGTTTAGCTATGGTCCTCCTGGAATGACCAGTTTTGCACAGGATGGTGAATTTCAGGCATTCCTCCAGGGTGATGCTGCTATGTATCTGGATGCCAGTGTATTTGCGGGAAAAGCAAGAGATCCTAAAGAATCAAAAGTGTCTGATAAACTGGGTTATGCAATGCACCCAAAACAGGAAAATCAGCTGAGTGAATCCGGCGGATTTGGGCTTGCAATTCCTGCAAACTCAAAAAATCCGGAAGCAGCCTTCTTGTTTATGCAGTGGATTACCAGCAAGGAAGTTGAGCGCAAGGTGATTGATAATGGAGGAGCTCCTTTTAGAATGTCTTCTGTTCAAGATCCCGAATTACAGGCAAAATATCCTGAGTTTGAAGTACTTGTTGATCAGTTGCCTCATGTAAACCCTGATTGGAGACCAATTATTCCTGAATGGGGTGAAATAAATAACATCATGGGAATAGCGGTAAACCAAGTGTTGACCGGCGAAAAGCAGCCTCAGGAAGCCATGGATGGTATCGTTGACCCAATTCGTAGTATTATGGTTCGTGCCGGATATATTAAGTAATTGAGGCAATTGCAAAAATCCAAGAACATGAGGCAATAGTAATAGCCTTTCGAAGTTTTGTTCCGATAATTGCTTCACAATACCGTATCCGAAGGAGTGTATTATACGAGTCTTTGGGTACGGCTTTTTTCTGGAGGTCCTCCATTGTCTAGTAAAATGAGAAATAAGAGTCCGTATTTTTTTATCCTTCCAGCCTTGGTTATTCTACTGGCGGTCATGATCATTCCTGTTTTTTCCAGTATCCGGTTAAGTTTTTTTGAATGGTCATTGAGAGACATTAGAAATGCTCCTGTCTTTGTGGGGCTGAGAAACTTTGCTGATATTTTTCAAAGTGAAAATTTTTATACCAGTATTCGTGTCACTTTGGTTTTTACTGTAAGTGTAGTTGTTCTCGAGCTGTTAATGGGGATGATACTGGCTCTGCTTCTTGAGGGGGGAATTCCTGGACTACGCCTTTTCAGAACTATTTTCATTCTCCCGGTTATGATCGCTCCGGTTGTAGTTGGTGTTATCTGGAAATTTCTCTATAACCCCTCTTACGGGAAAATAAACTATTTCTTACATCTATTGCACTTGCCTGCAGTCGGGTGGCTTTCAGATCCACAAATGGCACTTGTATCAATAATTCTTACTGATATTTGGCAATGGACTCCATTTGTGTTTCTTCTTTTATTAGCCGGTTTGCAGGGAATCCCTCAGGATTTGAGTGATGCAGGCAGGGTCGATGGTGCTAACTACTTACAAAATCTGGTACATATCAAATTGCCCTCGATTTCCGGTGTTATTGGGATTACTGCAGTTTTGCGATTAATAGATGCCTTTCGGGGTCTGGTAGTAATGTTTATCATGACAAATGGCGGGCCTGGTGTATCAACGGAAATTCTATCTATTCATCTCTACAAAACAGCTTTTACCGATCAGAGATTGGGAAAGGCATCCGCTATTGCTGTGGTACTGCTTTTCATCATTACACTCCTCTCAATAATTTTTATTAGTAAGAGTCTGAAAGAAGATCAAAAGTAGGTTTGGTATGAATAGTGCAATAAGACGAAAACTTAAAAAAGTAATATTGTTTGTAATTGTTCTATTGGGTTCCTTGATTTGTTTGTTTCCCATATATGAAATGATTACAACTTCTCTTAAATATGAAGTTGAAGCATTTTCAATACCTCCTAAATGGATTTTTATACCCACTCTTGAAAACTACAAAAATGTTTTATTGAGTAATAATTTTGGTCGGTATTTTGTTAACAGCCTCATCGTAGCACTTTCCACCACATTTTTTAGTGTGATTGTTGGTGCTCTGGCTGGATATTCAATTTCACGATTCAAATATAAAGGAAAGAGGCTGATTGTTATACTGACGCTTCTTTTACGGATGATCCCGCCAGTTATACTGGTAATCCCGGTTTTTGTTATTTGGAATTCCATTGGTCTTGCTAACACCAGAGTCGGATTGGTGCTTGTATATATAGCTTTGAATCTTCCATTTAATATTTGGGTTTTGAAGACTTTTATATCTGAAATTCCGTATTCATTAGATGAATCAGCTAAAATCGATGGGGGTTCGGATTGGATAATTTTCTTTAAAATTATACTTCCGCTTATTGCCCCGGGATTATCTGTTGCAGGAATATTTACCTTTAGAATTGCATGGAATGAATATATCCTCAGCTTAGTACTTACAAATCGACATACTCGAACTATGCCTGTTGCTGTCTCGTTATTTCTTACAGATACAGGTACAGAGTGGGGGAAAATAACTGCTATTGCAACAATTATTGCAATTCCAGCATTTATATTCACCTTTACCGCTGCTAAGCGCCTAATCATGGGAATGACTGCCGGGGCCGTGAAGGGTTAAAAAAGAATGACATCAGAAGAGCGTATAACAATTACACTAAATCATCAGGAGCCCGATCGAATTCCTATAGACTTCGGTGGGCATCTTATTACTGGAATCCATATAGATGCGTATAAACACCTCACGGAATATCTCCGGATCCCAAAAGACACTTTACAGATTGAACGTTATCGACAAAGAACTGCTGTAATAAATGAACTGGTTTTCGAACGATTTAATGCTGATTTTCGTCCTCTTGTTCCGCCATTGCCAGACTTGAAATGGTTTGAAAA
Organism: Bacteroidota bacterium; assembly: GCA_013202335.1. The sequence continues at coordinate 3,290 of JABMQR010000176.1, read as the reverse complement.
TGAGAATCATACCTGTTATAAAGATGAATGGGGAGTGACATGGTGTAAAAAAAGGGATGATGGATTGTATTATGAGCATCACCAGCCACTGTATGATTCAATGCCAACAATAGAAATGATTCGGGATACATCCTGGCCGGATTACTCATTGAGTAAACGAATAGTCGGTTTGCACAAAAAGGTTAAAGTTGTTTCTACCCTTGGGAAGGTCCCCATTTTAGATCTTCCGTTAGGGCTTGAGATTTTTGATGCGGGTTTCAATATTTGTGGTGCTGTTAATTTTTATATGCTTCTGGCTTTGGATCCTCAGGCTGCAGCATACCTTATGGATCGCCAGTTAGAGGCCCAAATTGATTGGTGGACTCAGGCAATATATCAGATTCCTGAATTAACGCTGGTTCGCATAGGAGATGATCTCGGTTCTCAAGATGCAATGTTGATTGACCCGGAAATGTATAGAACGCTAGTTTTACCAAGGCATAAAAAATTATTTCAGAAAATAAAAGAAGTATCTAAGAATAGAATTAAAATAATTATGCATTCTGATGGGGCAATAAAACCAATTATTCCAGATTTAATAGAAGCAGGAATAGATTGTTTAAATCCTATTCAGTATTCAGTAAGTGGAATTAACCCGGTTGAACTGAAAAAAGAGTTTGGAGACGTTCTGACTTTTTGGGGAGGAGGGATCGATACGCAGAACATCATGCCTAACGTATCTCCGGCACAAGTTAAGGATGAGGTAAAGAGACAAATAGATATTCTAGCCCCTGGCGGCGGGTATGTCTTTAGTCAGGTCCATATTCTGCAAAAAGATATTCCTGCAGAGAACATTGTTGCAATGTTTGATGCAGCATTGGAGTTTGGGGGCTATTAATCTTGAGTGTGAGAATGAATTCTGATACTATAATTTTACATTTAAATTTATCTAGCCGGAGAAGTTATGTCAGTTAGTAGTATTGCATCAAAACGTCATCAACGCCTTCTTGATATGCTCAAAAATAGAGGATCACTAAGGGTTGATGAATTAAGTGAGATGCTGTTAGTTTCAGCAGTAACGATTCGTAGAGATTTAGATTACCTAAGCGACAAAGGATTGCTGGAAAGACGGCACGGAGGGGCGCGCTTAATATCTGCTCCCCTAAATGGATTTCCTGAGCGTAATTTTCTGGAAAAAGATGTTATAAATACTGTGGAGAAAGAGGCTATTGCAATAAAAGCATTAGAACTTCTTGATGATAATGAGATTATTTTTCTTAATAGCGGTTCGACTACTCTGATTTTTATGAATGCTCTTAAAGATAAAAGGTTAAAAGTTTTTACAAACAATGCGTGGGCAGTAACTTGTCAGAAATGGCCGGAAGTAGAGCTTATGCTTCTCGGAGGCGAATATCGTGAACAATCCCGTTCATTAATCGGCATCATGACCCTTGAGGCAATAGAAAATATTAATAGTAACAAAACATTTTTAGGAACCAATGGTATATCTATTGAAAAGGGATTAACTACTACTGTTCAGCAGGAGTGCAGTATTAATCAAGCCATGATCAATAACACAAATGGACTGGTGGTTGTTCTGGCCGATCATACCAAAATAGGTCGGATTTCGAATTTTGTTTCAACCCCCATTGATGATATTGATATTCTTATTACTGATAGCGGCTGCCCAGAGGAACAAATTCAGAAGTTCCGTAATCGTGGGATAAAAGTTATTGTTGCCTCATAAAGAGACAAGGCCATTAACAACACTGATAACTACTATTGCAGTATTATTCAAGGCTATAATTACTGCTATCTGATTTTTTCCATCTGTGCCAGAAAGAGGTCTTTACTTCAAAGATCCAGAGACGGCTGTTCGGCATCCCGGACGAATCTACGTACATCATTGGCAGCAGAGAGCCAATTCAGTGATGTAATAGATTGGCTGAGCTGGTTCTTACACCAAGATTGGTCTACCTGAATATTTTATCCTTTCCAAGGATCTGCTTGATTCAATGCTGTTGAAAGGTAAGAGTAGTTGATATCTATTCTTCTACTGATATACCAAAGAAAATCATACCAGTCTTTACCCCTTCTTGGTGTAGGTTCTGCATAATAGTGCATGAATTTTCCCGGCAAAGAGTATCGGGAGATCTTGAATTACTACTGATGAAATGCTCGCGAAAGCCTACGAACTGGGTGTTAATTATTTTGATTCCGCCTACTTTTATAATGATGGATTAAGTGAAATAGCCCTTGGCAAAGCTGTGAAAAGCTTTAGGAATAATGTATATCTGTCCAGTAAAAGCCCCAGTTCTCTTGTTAAAAAGCCGGGAGATTATAGACGAATACTCGAAGAACAGCTGACACGGCTCGATATGGATTGTCTGGATGTATACCATTTTCACGGTATCGGGTATGAGAGTTTTCTGAATATCGATAAGGCTTCAGGCTGGATAAAAGATGCTCAACAGGCAAAAGATGAGGGGCTGTTTAAGCATATGGCCTTCTCATTTCATGATGAACCTGAAAATATGCGTAAACTCATCGACCTTGGATTATTTGAATCCCTCCTTTGTCAGTACAATGTAATCGACAGGAAAAACGAAGAGGCAATGGCCTATGCGGCTGAAAAAGGGGTTGGTATTGTGGTAATGGGTCCCCTTGGCGGAGGCCGGGTTGTCGGACTTCCTGCAGAACTTACGCAATCGCTCGATATCCAGGTAAAGAGCAATGCTGAACTTGCTCTGCGGTTTGTATTTGCAAATCCGAAGATAGATTGTGCACTTTCAGGCATGGAAAACATAGATATGCTCCTGGAAAATGCTTCTGTTTCTGAAAAAAGAGACGAATTGACGGGGACAGAGCGGGCAGCCATTAATGAGGTGATGGAAGAGAACGAAAAACTTGCACAGCTCTACTGTACCGGCTGCGAATACTGTATGCCCTGTCCTTCCGAAGTAAATATCCCCCATATTTTCAGAATGATGAATTACAACAAGGTCTATAATCTTGTAGATTATGCAAAAAAAGGATATGCCGAAATCGGAACAAATCCGTGGGTTAAAGGAAAGCGTGCTGACGCCTGTACTGAATGCGGAATATGTGAGACGAAATGTCCTCAGAAAATAAAAATCATTGAACAGCTGAAAGAGAGTGATTTGGCTCTGGGTGTACACTAGGTGATTAGGAGGGCGCTGGTAGACGAAAATCCTTCATCGCAGTGCTCCAATCTTCATGTATTTACAGAAAGGACGTGGTAGAAGGAATCAACAGCCAGAACTGCAGCGCCTTTGAGGGTGTTAGCCGAT
>JABMQR010000175.1 GCA_013202335.1 Bacteroidota bacterium | reverse complement strand
TAATCCGCTTATTCGTAGCTATTATACCATTTTAGAGACATTCAGGGAATTCATTCGTGAATTATTATTCCAGTTATTTCTTTCCATCATATCGAATTATTCTGTTTTCGGGCAGACACTATTTAAGTGAACTCATTGAGTGGAATAAAATTGGTTATGAATTAATAGGAACTGCTGAGAATGGAAAAGAGGCGCTTGAATTCATATCAAGAAATTCTGTTGATGTAATTCTATCTGATATACGGATGCCTGTCATGGATGGTCTTACTCTGGCAAATTATATTCGCAGCGAATACAATCATATAAAAATAATTCTTATGACAGCATACAGAGAATTTGAGTTTGCCCGGGAAAGTGTGAAATTAGGTATTACAGATTATCTATTGAAATCAGATGAAGAGGATATTATTGAAAAATGTTTCACTGATTTAAAAAAAGAGCTTGATGCTAAGAAGTCTGTGGGGATAGATTCCTGTCAGGAAGATGATGCTTTGGAGAAGGGAGCTGTGCATCCGGTGATTTGCAAATGTCTCTCGCTTATTGAAAAAAACTTTGGAAATATTTCTCTTTCAGATTTGGCATGGCATACTCATGTACATGAAAAACATTTAAGCAGGCTGTTTAAAAAAGAGCTTGGGAAATCTTTTTCATCTATTCAGTTTGAGAAGAGAATTGCTGCTGCAAAGATATATTTAAAGAGATCAGATTTAAGGGTGTTTGAAATAGCACAAATCGTAGGGTACAGCTCTTCTGCTTATTTTTCTGATAAATTTAAAAAGCGGGTAGGTTTCTCTCCTCTTGAATATAGAAACAGATAATATTAATAATCGGCTTCTGAACGGTCGATGTACCCTATATATGCAGATCCCTCTTAGAATAGAATATAAAGATTCCAGCAGTTGATACAGCAATTATTCCCAGGGAAATTAACAGATAAACACCTTCAAATGTACCTTCAAGTAAAATATAGTCGGCTTTAAAATATTTAAATGGGGTAAAGTATTTCAAAAAATCAACTTTATCACTCAATCCGACAAGAACAGAGAGGATATAGGTCACAAGCAGAATACTCACAGAATAAGTACCGGATTTCCTATACCGTTTCATTATGGCCGCAAGCAGCATTCCAATACTCAGGAAAATCATCTGAACGATAAACATACCGAGCAGCATTAACCCAAGGAATTTGTAGAAATCGTTATCAGGTTCATATTTTGCTGTTGTGATATAGAGAACCAAACCCGTGGCAGCATTGATAATTATACAATTAATTACCGCACTGATCCATTTGCTGATAATGACTCTTTGCCGTGATATGGGCAGAGTAAGAAAAAATTCTACGGTTTTATCTCTCTCCTCTTTAGAAATAATTGAACTGCCAAGCAGAACTGCATATATTGCAAGCATTATAAAGAAGTAGACTGATGCTATACTTAAAAACCCACTTACAGTCGTAAGGTTTGAACCAGATATTGAAAATGCATCAAGAAGCGCCTTTGGCATTGAATCAAGTATGGCTCCCATTTCAGGGTTGTTAGCATATGCTGAAAATTCCGACATCATAATAGCAATAAAAAAAGCAATACAGCCAATCCATATAAGAAGTGATTTCATGTGTGCGCGAAGCTCTCGTCTGATAATATTCATGAATATATCTCCTAGAGTGAACGAATATTTCGTTTCATGTAGAGAATGTAGCTTGATGTAATCGAAACAATAATAACACCGAAACTAATTGAGGCCATTGGCATATTATATGTTCCATGTTCAAGGATATATGATGCTTCAAAATGATAAAATGGTGTAATAATACCCAAAAGTTCGCCTTCAACAATTCCCCTTACGGCATTCATGATATAGAGTCCAAATGCAAGCGCAATAGAAAATGTAAGCACGCTGCGTATTTTTTTTACCATGACAGATATAAGCATCCCAATACTTAAAAAGAAGAGCTGGAAAAAAATGAGTGATGATAATAGTACTATGACATATCCGGTATTATAAGTATGCCCGCCTTGATAAATAGTGATACCGAGGAAAGTCCCTGCCCAGGTAAAAAGGTTTGTGATAACGAGACTTACACTGGCTGCTAATAATTTAGCAGTAATTATCTGTTTTCTGGATGACGGTTTTGTCATGAGAAAGTCTGCGGTTAATTCCCGCTCTTCAACCGATAGGGTGTGAAACCCGTAATAGGAGCTTTGTAAGGCCAGACAAAGCTGTGCATAGACAAAAATGAATGTTAAATAACCAGGAATAGTAGAGAGTGACAGGCTGCCGTCCATTCCCAGAGCCTTCAGCATTTCTTTCGGATAGTTTTCCAGTATCAGATCCATAAGGGAAGCATCTGCAGCAATAGCGGGAAAAAACGCCATGAACATAACCAGTAATCCAACGATTGATGCCGACCATATAATGATCGATTTTCTATACAGCTTTAATTCGTACATAAAAATGTTCATAACAGCAACACCTACTTGTAATAGTGCATGAAGATCTCTTCTAAAGAGGGTTCTTCGATAAGAATATCCTGAATTGTTTCACCGCTGACAGCTTTTATCATCGTATTTATATCACCATTAAAATAGAAATTTATCTCATTCAGTTCCGCCTTCAGTTCACTAATTCCTTCAAAATTGAATTTGGATTCTTTAAGTTTATCACCTATGACTTTAACTTTCTTATAATGAACAGTGCCAAGTGTTTTAATGTCTTCAACCCGGACGATTAATCCATCTTTTATAATGGCTACTCGATTACACAGTGCCTGAACTTCAGCTAATATATGGGATGAGAAAAAAACGGTTGAACCTTTTTTGTTCTCTTCAGCAATTATGTCAAAGAACTTTTGCTGCATGAGCGGGTCAAGTCCGCTGGTAGGTTCATCCAGCATGATCAGTTTCGGTTCATGAAGCAGCCCCTGCACAATACCTACTTTTTTCTTATTTCCATAAGAGAGGTCTTCGATTCGACGCTTTAAGTCCAGTTCCATTATCTCTGCAAGCTCATGAGTACGCTTTGTACAATCTTTTTTGTAGAAACTGGCAGAATATTTGAGGAGGTCAATCACCTTCATTTTATCATAGTAGAAGACTTCAGAAGGGAGATATCCAATTTCCTGACGAATTTCAGGCCCATACTTAATGCAGTCTTTCCCAAAGATAGTTGCAGAACCGCTGGTAGGAAATATGAGTGATAAAAGGGTCCTTATTGTCGTTGACTTTCCAGCACCGTTAGGCCCAATAAATCCAAATATTTCTCCCTCTTCGACAGTAAAGCTGACATCGATAATGCCTCTGGCTTTTCCGTAATACTTAGTCAGTTTGTTAATCTCAATAACATTCATTTGATTCATTCCTCTTATGGGGTATTATTATAGGGAAAGTGTTTTTTTCCCTGTGCATCTTGTTACGATTCCTATAAAACTGTCAAATTACGATAGCTCTTATTCATTTTCTTGTCCAGACAGCGAAATTCATAAGTCCAAAAGTTTCTCAAAAGGTCTGTTAATTCGGGGAATTATATATTTTATAGTTGTATTCTCCTACAATATATGCTTCAATTCATTATTAACTGACCGGAAACCTGTGGGTTATCTCATTGATAAACCTATTTAAAAAAAAGAATTATTCGAACAAAAAACTTTTTCACGTTTTTTAGTGAATATTT
>JABMQR010000174.1 GCA_013202335.1 Bacteroidota bacterium | reverse complement strand
CGAACCGCCGTGGTACGGAACCGTATGCCAGGTGGTGTGAGAGGACGGCGGGAGTAATCCCGCCTCCTACTCGATACCCAAACAAATACATTCATCCAAGTCTGCTAAACTCAACCCAGCAATTACAACGTAATTGCAAAGATGAGTACTCTCATCCAATTACCCTAACAAGTACCCTTGTCCAGGTCTGATACTCTGCCCAGCAATTACTACGCAATTGCCAAAACAAGTACTCTTGTTCAGGTCTGATACCCTCTCGTCCAGCAATTATAAAAGTCAGTACTCTGACTCAATTCCTAAGACAAGTACCCTTGTTCTAGGAATTGCAAAGATGAGTACTCTCATCCAATTCCCAAGGTCAGTAACCTGACCCAGCTACCAGGTGACAGATTTTACTATAGGCTCTGCCAAAAGCAGGAAATCAAGCATGGGGATATTGAAAGAAATTTTATCCGGAGCTAAAAGTGTGCCGCCCTTTTGGGAAATGATTGGGTGGTCAGTAACGATAACAACCTCTATATAGGATCTTCTGAGAGAAGGAGGGCCCTCGTCACCAAGAGCAAATCCAATCATATCGATATAGTCTATTTCACTAACCCCGATATTTTCCTCGGGACCAAACATGGCAAATTCCGGATCTTCCAGCATAGGAACAAGTTTCTTTAGCTGATAATAGTTATCAATATCAATATAGATATTGAGGATCTGAACAAATCCTCGTTTTGTGTAGGTAAATACAGAGAGATTTTCATCATCATCTTCTTTCAGTTCATTGAAGAACTCCTCAAGGTCACTGAAATTAAAACTTCCACGGTAGAAGTTATCATCTATTTTTTCAAAAACAGCGTCAGATGTATAATCGGATCCGTTAAGATCTAGTGCCAGTTCGTCCAGATTGTCCTGGGTTACATCGGTCTCCTCTTCGGCAAATACCTGAAAGTCTTTTACAACCTCGATAAAGTAGTCCTCAATCGCAATCTCAAACTGAGCATCGCCGGATTCATCAACATGAACAGTTATCTGCTGTTTTATTGTACAGGAGGCGGCTGCGGCAGTGATGGCAATTACCAGAAAAATTCTCATCCATACAGCCCAATATTTATGTGTGCGCATTATTATCAACCTTTTGCATAATGTAATATGTATAGGCCCATACAAAATGGAGCAAAACAAAGCAGGCTATTACTATTGCCTCCTGTTTTTTGATCATTGCAGGTTCCTAGCGTATGTAATTAAAATAACGGAATATACGTCAGGTTACAAGACCCAACTCTTTTATGTATTTTTTTTGGTTAGAGTGAGCGGTTGTTCAGAAATCACAATCAGCCCTTTTCCTCCTTCAGAAAAACATGTAGAATAAGTGAAGATTTTTCAAAATCAGACAATTTTAATATAGTATAGATTGAGGCAGATGAGCGACAGAAAACGACGGGCAAAAAGCCCAATAATTACATCAATAGCATTTTCTCAAAGGAACTCTACCTCAGTAATTATATTGACCCTGCTTATAACACTGTTTTTTCTCTATTTTGCTGTTCAGGTGGAGCTGAATCCCGACCTGAACTCCCTTTTACCGGAAGATGATATAACAAACCAAAATTTTAACGAATATTATAATGACGGTATCTATAAAGACAATCTTATTTTCACCCTAGATGGTGATGATATTTTTACTACAGAATCTCTACCGCTTATGGAATCAATTACCACACAGCTGGAGGCATATGAAAATATTGACTTTGGCATACACCCCTTTTCCATGATAACTGCGGAAAACAAAAATGGCAGGCTTGTTATTGTGCCTATTTCTCCTCATACAGGGGACGACCCCTGGACGCAGGAAGAAGTTGATATTTTCAAGGAACGATTAGAAAACGATATAATAACCAGGAACCTGATAATTTCCCAGGATGGGAAAATGGTGCAGTTCTATTTTCCGATGCAGGTTGATAATGAGATTATGCAGCAGCAGGTAATGGAGATCAAAGAGCTTCTCAAACCTCTTGAGCAGTATGGTAATGTTAAGCATCTTGGATCATTTTTCTCCTCTGACCGGGTTTTATTCTATCTTATGAAAGACCTTTTCGGACTGCTGATTATTTGTTTCCTTGTTATTTTGATAGTATATTATCTGAGCTTCAAGGCGAAAAGGGCGGTTATCCTTCCGTTAACGGTGGTTGTTTTCGGTACTGTCTGGTGTCTTGGAATGATGAAGCTGCTGGGTTACAAACTGACAATTCTCAATATTATAACCCCGCCGCTTGTTCTGACACTCGGCAGTTCCTATAGTATTCATATCCTGAATGAGTATTACCGGATGAGTCCGGATAAAGATCATATATACACCACAAACAGCAAGCGCTGGATACTGAAAGCAGCTTATCATGTCAATAAAACCATCATAGTTGCCTGCATAACAACAGTAGCCGGATTCCTTAGTCTCCTTATCGCCCGACTTGATGAGTTTAATCAGTTTGGTATATCAACATCACTGGGGATTACCGCTTGTGCCGTACTCTCCTTGTTTTACCTTCCGGCAGTTCTTTCCAGAATGAAAAACCCGGCCATACATCATCGAAAGTCTGTTGAGCATGGGGGATTTACGAAATTGATTCGTCTGTGTGCGGATATGGTAATCAGGAGATGGTATTTGATTATTGGGGTTTTCCTGGTAATAATCGGTGGGTTCTTTTTTTCCTATTCCCGTGTTCAGTTTGAGACGAACTATGTTTACTATTTTCCGGATAATGACCAACTGGTCCTGGATTCGGCAGCTGCAGTGGAAAGGATAGGTGGTGTTGATGTCGTATATATCACGCTTGATGCTCCGGAAGGAGAAGAGAAATACTTCCTGAATCCAGAGGTTCTTGCCAAAGTTGATGAATTTGAGCAGATAGTTCATAAAAGTAGTGCTGATATCACCCACGTGCTCTCATTTACCAGTTATACTCGCTATCTACATGAGATTATGAAGGGTGAGGCCACAATTCCGGAATCACGCGGCTTGATAATGCTGATTTCCCGGTATCTTTCTATCCTCTCAGAGATTGATAGAAATAATAGTGATTTTCGACTAATTCTCAGTGAGGATAAAAACCGCATGACCATTTCTTTCCGGTACCGTAATGGTGAGACTGGTAGTCTTGCAGAGCTGGAAAACTCCCAAAATGTTATAACCTTGCTCGAAGAGTACAGCTATATGCTTCCAGAGGAGTGCACTGCCACAATTTGGGGACAGGGAAGCAGATTCCTGGCGCTAAATGAACTCGTAAAGAGCGATCAAAGGCGGTCTACAGCATGGTCGCTGGTAATAGTCTTTCTTATAATAGCATTCACTTTTTCATCCATTAAATACGGGTTCTTCTCCCTTATTCCGATAGTTACCGGTATAATGGCAAATTATATCTTTATGATGACCTTCAGTATTCCTTTCGATATGGTTACTATCGCCTTTTCCAGTGTGACGGTTGGTGTCGGTATAGATGATGCCATCCACTTCATCCTTAGGTTTCAAAAAGTGTATAAAAAATATCCGGGTAATGTCAGGGGAGCTGTACATGAAACCCTGGTACTCACCGGCAGACCAATTACTCTGACTTCTGTCTCAATTATCAGCGGGTTAATGGTTCTTTCATTTGGAAGTTTTATACCTATCAGGTATTTTGGTATCCTGATCTCCGTGGCCTTGTTTAATACCCTCATGGCTACACTGTTCATTCTTCCTGCATGCATAATTTTATGGTATACCCAAAAAGAGCGAATGGATAAAAAGCGCCTGAAATCCCTTTAGCTGCAACCAGATAAAAAAAATCATCAACAAATACTTGCCGGCTTTGAAAAGCTGCATTACCTTTTAAAGTAAGCTCTTTAACTTCAACTCTTTATAGTAAAAACTTCTAAAAACCAAGTTGCCAATGCAAAAAAAGAAACGGCTTGTTTCATAGTTTATTGCAGTAGCCGCAGTTACGAAAGGGTGGGGGGGGGAAGATGAGAATTGACAGAATGACGATCAAACTGCAGGAAGTTCTGCAGGAAGCAGAAGTGCTGGCAAGGGAGTATAATCACGCACAAATAGAATGTGAGCACCTTGGGTACACTTTGCTGAATCAAAAGGAAGGAGTTGTAGTTCCTCTTCTTGATCGAATAGGGATTAATCGATCAGCCCTTGCTGATGATTTGCTGAAACGACTTCAGTCGTTACCGAGGGCATACGGTGCTCAGGGGCAAACAGGTTTATCTCACGATACCTTAGCTGTTGTTGTTCTGGCTGAAAAAGAGAGCTCTGTTCTGAAGGATGAGTTTACCAGTGTTGAACATCTGCTTATTGCCCTGGTGAAGAGTAAAGGGTTTGTACCGGAATTGTTGAGGAAAAATGGTATAAATGAAAAGAATATTCTCCAAGCCCTGCAGACTATCAGAGGCAGCCAACGGGTGACTGATCAAAATCCTGAGAACCGCTACCAGGTGCTTGAAAAATATTGTAGAGATCTCACTGAACTTGCAAGGAGGGAGAAGCTTGATCCGGTAATTGGACGGGACGATGAAATCCGCCGGGTGATGCAGGTGCTCTCCAGAAGAACAAAGAATAATCCGGTTTTAATTGGTGAACCGGGAGTGGGGAAAACTGCGAT
>JABMQR010000173.1 GCA_013202335.1 Bacteroidota bacterium | reverse complement strand
GTTATGAGCATTACGAAAAGCCAGGGGAGATTGCTTCACTAACTTAACGAAGTGATCTCACAGCCTGCCCCGTTTTTTTCGGGGAACACCTTTAAAATTAATTATTTTGTGAGTAAATAAATTTCAGTAGTGAATGCTTCAATTTTCTAAACGTTTGAATATTAATAAATTGTGATTTGTGATTTATTTGTTATTTGTTTTTTGAGATTTGTTATTTTTAAAAGCAACTAGTTTTCTTTCTAACACTAATTATATTATCATATATAAAAATCTTATTTTTGCACTTCAGAATGATTATAATTTATGAAAAGAGAAATTAAAAGAACAAAAGTAAAGGACCTGCTTGTTTCAGAAACCTTCGAAAAGGAGGTGCTTATTAAAGGGTGGGTAAGGACAAAAAGAGGAAGCAAGAAAATTGGTTTTGTAGCCCTTAATGACGGGTCAACAATTCACAACATACAGATTATTGTTGATTTTCCTGAATTTGACGAAGAGATCATTAAGCAGATTGCCACAGGAGCGTGCCTGAGCGTGAAGGGAACACTTGTGAAGTCGGAGGGACATGGACAGAATGTAGAGATCTATGCGGAGCAGATTGAGGTTTACGGCACTGCCGATCCGGATAGTTATCCATTACAGAAGAAAGGGCATACTCTGGAATATCTGAGGGAGATAGCACATCTTCGTTTCAGGACAAATACATTTGGTGCGGTATTCCGGGTAAGGCATACAATGGCATATGGAATTCACAAATATTTTAACGACAATGGGTTTTATTATCTTCATACACCAATAATTACCGGCTCGGATGCTGAAGGAGCGGGGGAGATGTTCCGCGTAAGCGTACTGGATGATCTTAATCCTCCAAAAACCACTGACGGGAAAGTTAATTATGAGAAGGACTTTTTCGGGAAAGAGACAAATCTCACAGTATCAGGTCAGCTTGAGGCTGAATTAGGAGCCCTGGCTTTATCGGAAGTTTACACTTTTGGCCCTACTTTCAGAGCTGAAAACTCAAACACCCCCAGGCACCTGGCAGAGTTTTGGATGATTGAACCGGAGATGGCATTTTATGATATTATTGATAATATGGATCTGGCTGAGGACTTTTTAAAGTATATAGTCAGATACGCGCTTGAGAATTCGCAGGATGATCTTGAATTTCTTAGTAATATGTATGATAAGGAATTGCTTGAAAGGTTAAAGTTTATTGTTGAAAAGGAATTTGTAAGAACAGACTACACGGAAGCAATAGAGATACTTAAGAAGGCGGATGCAAAATTTGAATTCCCTGTTAAATGGGGAAGCGATCTGCAGTCGGAACATGAAAGATTTCTGGTAGAAAAACATTATAAACGACCGGTTATACTTACCGATTATCCAAAAGAGATAAAGGCATTTTACATGAAACAAAATTCCGATGGGAAAACAATACGGGCTATGGATGTGTTATTTCCACGGCTGGGAGAGATTATTGGCGGATCGCAAAGAGAAGAGGATTATGATAAACTGAATAACAGGATGGATGAATTAAAAATTCCTAAAAAAGAATTATGGTGGTATTTAGAAACGCGAAAATTCGGCACAGCCCCGCATAGTGGGTTTGGTCTTGGTTTTGAGCGGATGGTTCAGTTTGTAACAGGGATGAGTAATATCAGGGATGTTATTCCTTTTCCCAGGACACCGGGGAGAGCGGAGTTTTGAAAAAGACGACTGGGCGAGGGGGCGAGGGGGCGACTGGGAGATGAAGAGAAGAACTATAATTATTTAGCATAATGCTTAAGCAAAGGTTACAGCAGAAATTATTACAAAAACTTTCTCCACAACAGATCCAGATGATCAAGTTGCTGGAGATTCCGGCGATTCAGCTTGAGCAGCGGATTAAGAAGGAATTGGAAGAGAATCCGGTTCTTGAGGAAGGGGAAGAGGAGAGTATTGATAAGCAGGAGGAGGAGAGTGTTGATGATGATACTTTTGATGATAATACTGAGGAGTTTTCCCTGTCTGATTATATTGATGAGGACGATACTCCTTCTTACAGACTTTCATCAAACAATTATTCAAAAGATGAAAACAAGAATGTAGAAATACCCTTTTCGGTTGGTTCATCATTTCATGAGCACATGAAAAGCCAGATGGGACTGCAGTCACTCACCGAAAAGGAGGAAGAGCTTGCCAAATATATAATGGGGAACATTGATGAGGATGGTTACCTGCGACGGAAACTGGAAAGTATTGTTGACGACCTTGCATTTTCACAGAATATTAAAGCAACCGAAGAAGAATTACTTTTTATTCTGAGAATTGTTCAGGATCTTGATCCTCCGGGAATAGGAGCCCGTGACCTGCAGGAATGTTTGCTTCTTCAGATTGAGAGAAAAGATCAGGAAGACCCTGTTAAGAAAAGGGCACGGGAGATCCTTAAATACCACTTCCAGGAATT
>JABMQR010000172.1 GCA_013202335.1 Bacteroidota bacterium | reverse complement strand
TTTCTTCACGGTAATTCATGGCAACCGGAATCAGATGTCGATTGGAAACGCTGAACGAATAGTAGCAAAATATTCAAGGGAAGCAAGAAAAGAAAATTCTATGGTACCTGATAGGGTTACGCCGCATATGTTTCGTTATCCAAACTTATTATCATTCCTTACCTTCTGATGTAACTCACGCTGGGTAAGGAGTTGCAATTTCAAAGGTTTGGATATTATTTGCTTCAATTGCTAGCTACTTTTCGTTATTATTGGCTTTATCCCACAACTTACTGCAAGATTATTCCGGAGTTTCCATCTCTTCGGAATCTTGGAGATAGTTTCATCCTCTATTTTCTCAATGGCCTTTTTCTTCATCTCAAGATTAATATCAAAATAGACCATGGTGGTCTGGATATTGCTGTGTCCCAATATTGTCGAGATCTGTACTATGTTCATCCCGTTATCCAGCCAATGGGTCGCAGCCGAATGCCGGATTTGATGGCAATGAAGAGAAACGGGCACCTCAGGGCATGTTTCATGGGCTTTCATCGCATATTTTTTCAGTTGCTTGTTCACTGCAACCTGTGAGATTTTTCCCTTTGGGCCAGTGTTCCTGGAATAGAATACATAGCTGGCAGGGGCTGGAGCCCTGCCATGGAATTCCTTGAGGTATTTTCTTAGCAGGGTTACCGTGCGGGGCAAAAGATAAAGCGTCCGGATTTTTGCACCTTTGCCAATTACCGTAACATAGGCCGGTGATACGTCAATATGTAGGTTCCTAATGGTCAATGAGAGAATTTCATCAAGCCTCGAAGCGGTATTGTACATGACCGTGAAGAGTGTTAGGTACTTTCTTCCTGTACCCGTCCTCTGGTCAGGGACTGACAGCAATGACTTCAGGCCTTTTTTTGAGACTCCCGTCACTGCCTTCTTTAACACCTTCCGCAAGGGGATTCCCTGTGCTTCGTGGTAGAGATATGCAAGGGAATGGTCGGTTCTCGCTACATATCTGAGGAATGTCCGTAATGCCCCAAGCCGGTTGTTACAGGTAGCCGGACAGCAATTTCTGCTATTTGCAAGCCATTTCATCCATTCCTCTATGTTCTGTGGGCAGAAATCATCAGGCACAATGGACAGACTATCCACCCGTTTGTCCTTTTCCAGGAAATCCAGGAACAGGGAGATTGCATACTCGTAATTCCTTGCTGTCTTTTCGCTCCGTATGTTCTGCGAGGGAAGATAAGTATTGATCCATTCCCCAATCAGATGAGCTATCCGCAATGCAAGCTGGTTAGTCCTCATGTTCATCTACCTCCGGTATTATCTTATTGAAAGATGCTTCCGAGGTTTTCCTGAGAATTTCTGCGAATTCTGGGACAAGGGAATAGTAGTATTTTGTACTCTCCAGCGTGGAATGCCCCATGCTCTTGCTGAGGTAGGTGAACTTGGAGCCGAATTCAGGTTCAGACACCCCTCGGTTGATGTTTGCTGTCGCATAGTTGTGCCTTAACGTATATGCGGTGGCATAACCAAAGCCACAGCTTTTCCAGATAAGGTCGAAATTATCCATCACCCATTCCCGGCAATAGTGACCGTTAGACTGTGTGGGAAAAAAGTAAATCCTGTTCGCAATGAGTTTTCTGATTCCCCGGTCATAGTTCCTCATCAGTTGTAGCATCGAGTCATGAAGCACTACAAAATGTTGGTTAGGCCCTTTTGAAGACACAATACTCAGCACTCCAGTTTCAAGATCAATATCCTTTGTGCGTAGCAGCCTTGCTTCGTTGGTCCTGATCCCAGAACTGAAAAGTAAGCGGAAAAACACCGGAATAGTGATTTGTCTGGCTTTGCAGACCCAAGCATGCTTCTTCAATCCTATCGAATCACAGGCTTGAAAGAAGGCGGCTAGTTCCGCTTGTGTAAAGGCATGAGGAATATAGGTGGAAGGGCTTTCGGGCAGGTATTCAGGAGGAATTACTGATGAAAGACCTCTTGCATGAAGGAATTGGACAAATATTTTGACTACAAAAATCCTGCAATTGCGGGAATTGTTGGTTTCTGTCGGTCTTGTCGCACACCAACTATCCACCATCTCTTGTTGCAATGTATCCACA
>JABMQR010000171.1 GCA_013202335.1 Bacteroidota bacterium | reverse complement strand
GCACACCATAATAATCATTTAATTTATCTAATTCAGAATCTATTTCTTCAACTTGTTCTGGATTATATTTGAAAATAAACTTAAAACTACCATAATCTAAAAACCAAAAATCATTTTGCTCTATAAATTCAAATCCATTATAATTTACTTTTTTAACATTAGTATCACTATCCCCTCCACCAAATGAATATCCCAAAACACTAAAAAACATAACAAATATAAGAATTCCTCCTAAAATAAATTGATTTCTCTTATTTTTCTTGTCTTTATCATGTTTTGAAACTATTTTTCTCATAATTCTTTAAAAGAAATCTTACTTTTTAATGTTTTTCTTTGTTATTATTAATCATATAATTATTGTTTGTTACTATATTATCTTATATTTTTGTAACCTATTGGCCATATTTTATCCACACACTTTTTCTATTAATCTAAACAAACATTTTACATAAGTTAAAATCTACGAGACTCTCGTCCTAAAATTAAAAAAAAGAAAAATAAAAAAATAAAAATTTTTAGACTTTTATGTACTTATACAGTCGTTGTTGTAACAAGCTCGGCAGCTATTGAAGAAGTTCCTTTGTACTTCTTACCAGCAGTTGTATCAGGCGCTTGAGTTCTTAGATATTTAGCTCCATTTACAGTATCTGCAGCATCATAACCAGCAACAACCAATGCAATCTTTCCAGTTGCAAAAGCATCGCCAACACTTTCGATTAAGAATTCTCCTGATCCTACGCCAGTCGCTTCTGTGAAAGCAGCACTACAAGTTGATCCACTAAGTCCTAATGCTGTGACAGCAGCTGAATTTATACAACTTCCACCAACAATAATTAGGTTCTTTGAGCTTACAGAACTAACTTCACTATCTTTAACAATAATATCTCCAAGTTGTGCAGCACCACCTGTTGAAGTTGATACTTCAAGATCTCCTGAACTAATATATACTAAAGGTTTTGCAATACTCTTAGGTATTGTAACAATTATTTCTGCAGGTGATTCTGATGGGTCTGTTCTTACAATTTCAGCACCATATGTTGTTATGTATGTAGTCCTGTCACTATTGTCATTGTCTGTTAACCATTTACTATCTCCTATCCAAGTAGTAGTTGCATCTGTACTTGAATTTCCAATAGAAACACGGAATATTTGCTGAGAAAGAGTTACATTATCATCATCTCTGTTCGCATCATCTACTGACACATTTATTGTCCAAGGAGAGGACCAAATTCTATCTATATCCTCAGATATAGCATTCCAATCTGACATATTAGTATCTGTAATTTCAATCAGTGTGTTATACTGTGTTCTTATAAATTGTGACACAGAAATATTTGCAATTCCTGCGGCAGTAGAATAGTCAGTTGCTCCACTTAATTTTATTCCGAAGTCATCGCTTTCAGCAGTAGTTGCATTTGCAAAATTGAAAGTTCCTCCACCTAATTTAAGTGTAAAAGTACCTGTTGATGAGATATCTACATTTTTCTCATCACCACTTCCAAGTATCTCAAAAGAAGCTTGAGGTGTAGTATCTGAAACTTTGTCAGAACCTTTATATTGAACTACAAAACTCTTTGCATTGCTTGTAGAACTTTCAGGATTAGCAGTATTCAATATAAAGTAGTCATTCTTATCCATACTACTATTTATTACAGATAAATTAGTATTAAATACTAATTTATGATCTGGTTTATCTCCTCCATATACACCTGTAGTATTTGTATAAACTAATGGTAATGAAACTGTATTTCCATCATAATCTTGGAAGTTCAAAGTATATTGTTTATCAGATTCAGAAACTTTTAATGAGATTTCTTCTGTATCTCTAGCTTCTAATCCTTTAAATTCAATATCCCAATTTTGAGTTAGTAGAACTTGTGGTTCATCTAAATCTGTAGCTTCACTTAGTTTACCATCTACTGGTACAAATAAATCATCCTCTGCAGTCATATTTACAGATATCTCTGAAATAGAAATATCTCCTCCAGATTCAGTAGCAGATATTAGTGGTTTTGCGTCACTAATTGTTTCAGCATTTACAGTCATACTTGAACCGTTTTTCAATTCAATTTTGTCTGCACCAATATAAAATGTAGCTGCATGTATACCTCCTGCATATTGTTCATAAGTTATATCTGTAACAGCAATATAGTTCTCATCTGATAATTTTTCCATATCTCCTTTAGCCATTTTATCAGTTGTTTCACCATTAACAGTAAATTGTGCAGCAGTTGCACTTGAGACAACAACACTAACAGTATAACCATCAATTGTTATTTCTTCATCATTGTTAATAGTTCCACCTAGTGCACCACTCATTAAAGTAAGTTCTACACCACTTGAACCATTATTAGCAGTTACAATTGTATATGTTTTTCCTAAAAGGGTGATTTCTTTATCTTCAATATCTGATAATTCATTGTCTGTTTCAATATCTGATTGAAGATTAGTTGTGAAATCCATAACATATCTTGCAATAACCATAGCACTGTTTACTTTAAAGAATAATCCCACATTATCATCATCATCTTCTGAGTATGTTACAGATGAAGATGCTAAATCTTCAAAGTATAAGAATTGGTTGTATTTAGATTCACCTTTTTCATTAGATATAGTACCGTCTGTTAAAAGAGCTAAATCTGACTCACTAATATAGTTTTCAATCCCCTTTATAGGTTCTCCTATTTCTAGGAAATCTGAACTTGTTCCAACTTCCCAAGCATCGCCTCCAATAACTGTGGTTCCGCCAGAGCCACTACCCATAAAAGATTGCAAATTAGTCTGAATATTTCCAGCTTCAATTGCATCTAGAGCAGATACGCCAGCGCCAGTACCATAAACAACTGCTACGTTTGCACTTCCACCAACAACAAAAGGTTGTGGATAGTTTGCAGCAGCAGCAACTCCCATAGTCATACCAAGCATTAAAGCACTACTTGCGATCGCCGATATTTTTCTAATATTAAATTTCATTTCTTATTTTTTAACCTCCTTTCACCTATATTAAAACATGTTGTCTATGACAACTATCTTCCAATCAAATAGTCATAGGGTAAACTATTTTACTGGATGAACATTAATCCCTATTAGACCACCCTAAGGTACAATAGTAAAAATCCAATTTTCTTTAAAAGGCTTATTAGCTAGTTTTACTTTGTTACTTAAAAGCCCTTGAGTTTAATGGTTTTACTTATAAAGGTTGTGGTGTCACTGATGTATTAATACACCTTAATTTACCCTCGAAACAAAACATTTATTAAGATAGGGTAATTAAATATAATATATATTATCCTTCAATATATATCTTAAAAGTATATATTAGATATATCTATTAAGAAAAGACATATATGTAAAAATGACAAAAACAAAGACAAGAGAAATAACAATAATAGAATCTCAAGGCATGTTTTCTATTTTTAAAAAACCTAAAATTTCAAAAACAGACTATGATTTCGAGGGTGTTTTAGCATTAAGGCAGCTTTTAAGCAATGAAAAAGCACGAATTTTGAATGTTATAAAGAATCAAAAACCAAAATCAATCTATGATTTAGCTAAAAAGCTAAATAGGGGCTTTAAATCTGTAAATGATGATCTTAAGCTCTTAGAAAGGTTTGGATTTATTGAATTAACTGAAGAAAAGACAAAAAACAGGATAAGACACAAGCCAGAAATAGTGGTAGATACTATTACAATCCACTTAAAGGTCTAATAATAAGCTGTGAAATATATGTCAATTCCACTACTAAAATGCTCTGAAGAAGACTTATAATTTCTAGTATTTTCGCCTTTTTCAATAGAGGGGATGATTCCTACTCCATCTGAGCTAATATTTAATAAATAACCTTTAATAGGGGTTTCTTCACCTTCTCCAACTTCCCAGCTTACTTCTACAATCTCTTTTAAGGTGGTTTCTAAGACCTCACAAGCTTCTTTTTCATCTAAACATGTTTCCCTATTATAGCAATTAAATATTAAATCTTGTATTGAAAGGTAGTTTGATTCAGATATTTCTGCACAATCTGTAGTATATTGTAAAAATACTTGAATAAAGTTATCAACTTCATAGCTATCCACAGTTTCTTTTTGCTCATTTCTTAAAGAAAAACTCAAAAAAACAAGTAAAACTACTGCAACTATAATCACAATTAAGGCAAATCCTACCATCTCTTCTTGCGAGCGTTTTGACTTTGGACAAAATTTCCTACCAATCGCCGAAGTCAAGGCGCGAGTTTTTTTACTCATCTAGCCTCCAATCTTTGTAACTTACCATTACCTTTGCTAATTCACATTTATTATAAATTTCCCCCTCATAAGACTCTTTTCTACATAATAAAGCAAAATTTGAATATTCTGCAGGTATTGGCTCTGATTTTAAATTTATTACATTACAATCAGGGTAATTCCCTAAATCACATATTTCAGTATCTGTTTCTGGGTAAATTCTCCTAATTTCTATATTTGTCTCTCTCCCCCAAAAATTACTCTTTTCATAATTCTCAATATTTTGTTGTAATATCATAACTTTATCCGCATCAATACAAGCTATTTTTGATTCATCAAAAGCATAACCACAAGAAAATTCAGGAGAATTTGCTAATTTTCTTACTAATAACATAGCATTTTGTTCTTCAAGTTCTGTTGCTGATTCTCTTAATCCTGAAAACTTTATAGTTAATATAAACAAACCTGCTAATACAAAAAACAATGTAACTGCAAGTAGCATAAATGCCATTTGTTGTATCTTCAATTGTGCTCTTTTTAGTTGTCCTGATTTATGCGATTTTAGTCGGAGGCAATTTAAAAAATCGCCGTTCCGCAATTCGAGGAAAATCGAAAAAAACCAGCGGGTTGTTTTCATTACCATAGTTTACAAATTGCTTTTTCATTTTTACTTCCAATTTCTTTTACAAACCTATTATTTATTGAATTAAGCATAGCAGAATTATCT
>JABMQR010000170.1 GCA_013202335.1 Bacteroidota bacterium | reverse complement strand
AAAGTAATTGAAGGACGTGAGAGCTGCAGAATCTATGATCCAGCCAAATGTGATCCTCTGCAAATATTACAGGAAATTGCTGAAGCTGGCCAGGCGGTTCCATCTGCCTGTAATATGCAGCCCTGGAAATTTCTGTTTATATCCTCAGATGAGCTGTTGCGTAAGGTGAAAAACAGCTATGGCAGCAGATGGGTAGATAATGCTCCTCATTTTCTTGTAGTGACCGGTAAGCGTTCAGCTGCATGGGTACGTTCAGATGGCTATAACTCACTGGAGACTGACTTAACTATTGCAATGGATCATATGATTCTCGCAGCGGAATCGTTAGGGGTGGCAACTTGCTGGATTGCGGCTTTTGATGATAAAAAATTACGTAAAGCACTGAGTCTTAATGAGGAGGAAGAAGTGTTTGCAATTACTCCTTTAGGCTATTTACCTGCTGGAAGTGAGAAGAAAGATAATAAAATCAGGAAGCCTTTGAATAAAATTGCGTTTTTTTTATAAATTTTCTCATATTTGAATATTTTTACATGATTTCCCAGTTATATAGAGTATGAAGAATTTATGTATTGGATGTGGAAACGGATTGCTGCGGGAAGGTCTTGAATCTCTTTGCAGGCAAACGGGGGAAATAAAGTTTGTTGCTTGTGTATCTACCAGCACTGAATTGGGACAAGTTTTACAGGAAAAAGATTTTGATGTACTTCTGATTGATCCGGAGACTTTTGTGTTTTTGTACCAACAGTCTAATCAATATACAGGAAATCCATTAATTCATATTAAAAAAAGCCACGAATCTCTGCTGATTTTAGCATTTGCTGATAATACCGATTATGCTAAATTACGGCCCTATATGGCTCAGGGGTATGATGGATTTGTTTTCCTGAATAGATCTTTTAGTGAAGCTGTACATTCTATCCAGGCCGTTAGCCGTGGAGCGGTCTATATTCCCTCCGAAGCTGCAGAATCTTTTATAAATGAGTATTCATCAGGTAATTCTGATTTGTTAACTCATCGTGAAACTGAAGTCCTGAAACTGATAGGTCTTGGAGATACTTCAAAAGAGATTGCATATAAATTGGGGATTGCGGTGAGTACGGTTGATGTTCATAGGAAAAAACTACTGAGAAAAGTCGGAACTTCTTCAGCAGCTGGATTAATTAGATTTGCTATAAAATCAGGATTGGTGCCTCTTTAAAAAAAAAGACAGGAGAATTGGAATTATTTTCTCCTGTCTCTCTTTTCGACTTCCTGTCTACCGTCTCCGTTCTCCATTTCCCCTTTTACAGACCCCTAAAATTCAGCATTCTTAACAGTTCTCGGGAAGGGGATTACGTCACGGATATTCTGCATCCCCGTTATATACTGTATAACACGCTCAAAGCCCAGACCAAATCCGGCATGCGGAACACTTCCATATTTTCTCAGATCCAGATACCACCAGTAATCTTCTTCGTTTAAACCCCATTCATGTATTCTTTTAAGAAGAACATCATAACGGTTTTCACGTTCACTACCGCCGATTATTTCTCCCAACCTTGGAACAAGTACATCCATAGCACGAACTGTTTTTCCATCATCGTTCATCTTCATGTAAAACGCTTTTATCTCTTTGGGATAATCGGTGACAATAACAGGACCACTACATACTTTCTCAGTGAGAAATTTTTCATGTTCAGATTGAAGATCTGCTCCCCAGGATACAGGAAACTCAAACTGTGACGATGATTTCTCCAGCTCTTTTACAGCATCAGTATAGGTCATATGAACAAAAGGGGTCTCAATAATCTTTTTTAGTGAATCAACAATTCCTTTCTCAACCCAAGTGTTAAAGAACTCCATATCTTCAGGGCAATGCTCCAGAACATAAGAGAAAATATATTTTAGAAATTCCTCAGCAACAGCCATATCTCCTTCAAGAGTACAGAATGCCATTTCCGGTTCTATCATCCAAAATTCAGCAAGATGCCTGCTTGTATTTGAGTTTTCTGCACGGAAAGTTGGACCAAATGTATAAACGTTTTTCATTGCTAAAGCATAAATTTCTGCTTCAAGCTGCCCGCTAACAGTCAGATTTGATTGCTTTCCGAAGAAATCCTGACTGTAATCAATAGCGCCATTTTTAGTTTTTGGAATATTATCCAGAGGAAGTGTAGTTACCTGAAACATTTCACCGGCACCCTCACAGTCTGATGCTGAGATTATAGGGGTGTGTACATAGAGAAAGTTATTGGTTTGGAAAAAAGAGTGAACAGCAAAACTAAGTGCGCTTCGAACTCTCGTAACAGCTCCAAGGGTGTTTGTTCTGGGGCGCAAATGAGCAATTTCCCTTAAAAACTCAAAAGAGTGCCGTTTTTTCTGAAGAGGGTAGGTTTCAGCCGGAGAGGCACCCCAGAGTAATACCTTTTCAGCTTTGAGTTCAACTTTTTGATTCTTACCAGGCGATTCAACTAAATATCCGGTAAATTCGACACTTGCTCCAGTAGATATTTTATCAATTGTTTCTATTATTTCTTCGTTGGTTTTATCCAGAATAACCTGAAGGTTCTTTAGACTGGATCCATCATTAATCTCGAAAAAGCAGAAGTTTTTAGAATCACGTTTTGTTCTGACCCAACCCTCAGCTTTAAGTAATTTCTCATTTTCATCGGGGTCCATAGTAAGTAAATTTTTTATACGTAAAGACATGATTCACTCCTTGCAGCGGTAATAAATATTCTCAGGATTCTTTTCAGATGAAAGATAGTATACACATAAAATTCTTGAACTGCAACGAAACTCATGAGTGTCGTATATACTTGTGAGTGTCGTATATACTTGAGGATATTATCAGAGCTGGACACTTACTATGCATCAGTTTTTTCATCAATAGTTTTCTCTGCAATTATAATTATATACGTTTTTTTACTGAAAACACCAAAAGTCATTTTCAGTTTATTAAAGATAGTTAACTTCCCCTGGGGAGTGTTTCAGTTTATAGTAGAGGTAATTTTGAAAGAACTTCAGTAATTTAAATTTGTATAGATGAAAAAGAAGATTATTAAAATCCAGGAGATTGTTTTGGAGAAGACAGTATATCAGATTATTGGAACTAAAAAAAACATCGAAACGAAAAAGGCAATCAGGTATTGTAAAGAGCGATCAATACCCTTTCATTTCGTTGACTTGAATGAACGTTCTCTTTCAGCCGGAGAGCTGCAGAATATCTTTAGAGTAATAGATCCTATTAATATGATTGATACAAATAGTTCAACGTATAAAAAAAGAGGATATGCTTATATGGAATTTGATCCAATTGAGGAGCTTTTAGAATATCCGCACCTTCTTAAAATACCAGTAATACGCGCAGCCAATAAAGTACTTGTTTCCGCAGATTTAAAGGAACTTGATCGGTTTTTTGGGAAGGATCAGAGGGGATGATTAGATATTCAATTCTCGGAAGCGGTTCTTCAGCCAATGCATATATTTTTGAGAGTGATAGTGGATCCATTCTTGTAGATAATGGTTTTTCGGCTAAGGAGCTTATTAAAAGAGCAGTTGAAGCAGGACACGATCTGGACAAGCTGCACGTAATTCTTCTAACTCATACCCATAGCGATCACATGCGCGGTGTGGGTACTGCTGCGAGAAAACTCTCGGTGCCGGTATCCATGCATAAACAACTTTCTCCATACAATATGGTGAAAAACGGTAGACCTGAGATTATTCAAGTCAAACCATGGGAAACTTACTCAGTTGGTGATTTTACCTACACTCCGTTTCCTACCAGCCATGACGTTCCCTATTCAATAAGTTACTCTATCTGTGTACGGGAAGATTCAGGATCAAAAAAGTTTGTTATATTAACCGATACCGGGGAAATAACCAGTGAAGTTAAATCGTTCCTTACTGGTACTGAGGTGCTGTTTCTGGAGGCAAATTATGATTTACAGATGCTTCTAAACGGACCCTATCCACTCTTTCTTAAACGCAGGATTTTTTCTAAACACGGGCATCTTTCGAATGATGATGCCGTAGAACTTCTCAGGGATCTTCAGGATGAAGGGGATCCCTACCTTAAAAAAATATTTTTGTGCCATCTGTCAGATAATAACAATAACCCCGGACTTGTTACAAAAGCTTGTGAAGATTTGATAAGTACGGGAATGGATATCACAGTCTGCAGGAAGGGCGGAATGTATTCAACTGTTTTGGAGTAGGGGTAGAAGACTTTGGTAGACAACTAAAAAAAAGTAACAAATTTAACTTTAATAAAAAAGAAATAAGTGGATACTATTAAATGAGGAGAATCAATGTGAAGCATATAAATGATGTTAGGATTCAGGAGATCAAGCCTCTGATAAGCCCTTATGCGCTTAAGAAAAAGCATTCGGTAGATGACAGGCTTTTAGAACAGGTTGAGAAACAAAGAAAAACAATATCTGATATTGTAAGTGGTAAAGATTCCAGGCTTCTCGGGGTGGTCGGTCCCTGTTCAATTCATGATAAAAAAGCTGCTGTTGAGTATGCTCAGAAACTGTCAGAACTTTCTGCAAAAATCCAGGATAGGATTTTTATAGTTATGAGGACCTATTTTGAGAAACCACGTACTGTTCTTGGATGGAGGGGGCTGATCCTGGATCCATATCTTGATGGTACCTATCATATTGCTGATGGATTGGAGCTGGCCCGGAAAATTCTTCTTGAAATATCTGAAACAGGTTTGCCTGTAGGTTGTGAAATGCTTGATCCGATAGTCCCTCAGTATATTGATGATCTTGTAGCCTGGGCGGCAATAGGAGCAAGAACTACGGAGAGTCAGACTCATAGAAACCTTGCCAGTGGTCTTTCAGTTCCGGTCGGTTTTAAGAATAGTACCAGCGGGAACCTTTTTAATGCGATTAACGCGATAAAATCTGCAGCAAATCCCGCCAGTTTCCTTGGTATAGATAAACATGGAAACAGTTCGATTTTAAGAACCACAGGAAACGATAAAGGACATCTAATTCTTAGAGGTGGAACAGCAGGTCCAAACTATTATGAAGAGGACGTTGAACAGGCAGCTGTATATATGGAAAAAGAGGGCTTAATACCCTCTGTAATTGTAGACTGCAGCCATGCAAATTCAGGAAAGAAAATAACTCGTCAGACCAGAGTACTTCGTTCTGTTATTGATCAGCGCATTGACGGAGTTACAGCGATCAAGGGATTTATGCTTGAAAGTAACCTTTTTGAGGGAAGCCAATCAGTAACTGATGAGACAGACAAACTGACATATGGAGTCTCTATAACAGATGCTTGTATAGGGTGGGAAGAGACTGAAAGAATTCTTTTAAAGGCTTATGATAATCTTGAACAGAAGGAGGTTTGGTGATGAGCAGGGCGGTAGTATTTCTTGCTGAGGGGTTTGAGGAAATTGAAGCAATTGTTCCTGTCGATCTTCTCCGCAGGGGTGGTGTTGAAGTAACCCTTTCAGGAGTTCAGGGAAAACTGATAACAGGTGCACATGGTATACGGATTGAAGCAGATGAAGAATTAGTACACATCGAAAACTATCTGGATTATGATGCTGTTGTGCTTCCCGGGGGTATGCCGGGCTCTAAGAATCTCTCTGATTCCAGAGAAGTAAATGAGTTAATTATCAAGATGTTTAATGCGAAAAAAATTGTTGGTGCTATCTGTGCTGCACCTGCTGTTGTTCTTGGGCAATTGGGTGTTCTTGATGGTAAAACGGCAGTATGCTATCCGGGTGCTGAAGCTTATGCCCCGGAATGTGTCTTTGCAGACCTTTCTGTTGTTACAGATGGTAATCTCATTACAGCGCAGGGTGCGGGGTATGCAGCAGAATTTGGCTTAGCATTGCTTAGGGCACTGGAAGGTGATACTGCAGCTGAAAAAGTGGGTGAAGCAACATTATTCACATAGATTTTCCTGCACAAAATAGTCTGATAATATTCTCTGCACCCTCTTCGAGTAACAGCAGTGAGTTGTCGATAGCATAATCAAGAGTCATTTCTCTGTTTGCTGTACTGAACAACGCAGTTATACCTACAGGATATAATTCTTCTATCTTTTTTCCCAGTGCTCCCGAAAAACATACAACAGGGATTCCCTGTTTCTTAGCAGCTGCAGCCACTCCTGCAGGAACCTTCCCAAAAGCTGTTTGGTAATCAGTTTTCCCTTCTCCAGTTATGACCAACTGAGCATTTTTCAGAATTTTCTCAAATTCCACAGCCTCCAAAATAAGTTCTATACCGGATTGGAGCCTTGCATGAAAGAAAGCAATAAGCCCACCACCCAAACCTCCTGCAGCACCAGTTCCAGGGATATCAGCGATTGTTATGCCAAGTGCTTTCTCAATAACTGCGGCTAGATTTCTGAGACCATTATCAAGGGATATTACTTGTTCCTCAGTTGCTCCTTTCTGCGGGCCATAGATATAAGCAGCACCGGAAGGTCCATAAAAAGGATTACTGACATCACAGGCTGCGAGGATATCCGTATTCAGAATCCGGGGATCCAGTGAAGAGATGTCAATATTTGTGACCCGTAACATATCATCACCTGTTACTCCGGTTTCTTCACCATTATCATCCAGAAACTTAACACCAAGAGCTGAAGCAGCTCCCATGCCTCCGTCATTTGTAGCGCTGCCGCCGATACCCAGGATTATTTTTTTACAACCAAGATCAAGTGCATGCCTGATAAGCTCGCCGGTTCCAATGGTGGAAGTTTTTCCGGGATTTTTCAGGTGGACAGGAACCAGGGGAAGACCTGAGGCAGAAGCCATTTCGATTACTGCAGTAGTCCCATCATGTAGTATCGCATATTCAGCTTCAACAATTTCGTTGAGAGGACCTGTTACTACAGCTTTAATTATACGCCCTCCTGCTGCTGAAGCAGCAGCCTCAACTGTTCCCTCACCCCCATCGGCCATAGGTACCTTAATAACTTCGAAAGAAGGGTCAAATTTCCTAATACCACGCTCAATGGCATTAGCAACGGCAAGTGATGTTTGGTTTCCTTTAAAAGAGTCTGGTGCAACAATAATCTTCATAGTTTACTTTTTATTCCTTGTAACATCATTCTGAATATTCCCATCCTGAAATGTGATGATATTATCAACTGCCATATCCATTAACCGGGTTCGGGCTGCCTTTGTTGCCCATGAAATATGTGGAGTTATGACACAATTATTTTCAGACAGCAGTGGTGTCGGATTTTCTTCCAGAGGGGGTTCTGCACCTAATACATCAAGCCCGGCTCCGGCAATTATTCCCTGTTCCAGTGCTTCAGCCAGATCTTCCTCTACAATGAGCGGACCTCTGGATGTGTTGATGAGAAATGCAGTTTTTTTCATTTTTCTTAAGCTTGTAGTATTTATAAATCCTTTTGTCTCCTCAAACAGAGGGCAATGGAGTGAAATGAAATCTGACTGAGAGAAAAGTTCATCCAACTCAGCCCATTTGAAATCGGGTCGGTTTGACTGATCACTTTTAAATGTATCGTAACCCAGAATTTGCATACCGAACGCTTCCCCAATATCGGCTGTTTTCTGACCAATTCTTCCAAACCCGATAATGCCAAGTTTTTTTCCGGCAAGTTCATGCAAAGGGTAGTCCCAGAAGCAAAAATCGGGATTTTTTGCCCATTTCCCTTCTTTAACACGATCACTGTGATTCTGAACATGATGACAGAAATTGAGGATATGAGCAAAAACCATCTGGGCTACTGACTGTGTTCCATAGGAAGGAATGTTGCAAACAGGAATTCCCCTTTTTGCTGCTGCTTCAGTTTCTACAACGTTATATCCTGTTGCAAGTACGCCGATATATCGTAAGCCGGGTAGGGTGTTTATTATTTCTGCTGAAAGTGGAGTTTTATTTGTCAGGAGAATTTCTGCTCCGGAGGCTCTTGAAAGTATATCCTTTGTCTCAGTTCTGTCATATATTTCTGTCTCCCCAATAGCTTTGAGTCTATCCCAGTTCAAATCTCCAGGATTTAATGTGTATCCGTCTAAAACAACAATTTTCATAATTTCTTCCTTTAATAATTTAAATAAGCCCTTGTAATAAATAAGTTTTTCCATACCAGACATGGTCCCGGATAACCTTTTCTGCACTATCTGCTGTTTCAGCATTCAGCAGATTATTTATCAGCAGTACATGATCATCTCTGGGTGTTTTTAAATGCCCTGGTATTAATTGATTCATCCCATGAAACAGATAGAGACGCATAATGCGATCGTATGTCTCTGTTAATATTGGGTAGCCTGCTAATGAAACAAGTTCATGATGAAATGCGATCTCAAGTTTCCAATCCTTAAGATTATCTTCAGGTGCGGCATTTACCTTTGCAGCAAATTTTAAAAGCCGAACCAGATTGTTTTCAATCATTTT
>JABMQR010000169.1 GCA_013202335.1 Bacteroidota bacterium | reverse complement strand
AGGCGGTAGAGAGTGAAAGAAATCTCCATGTGCTCTTAAGCGAACTGCAGGCAGAATTAGTAAGTGGAAAGAGAAATCCTGAACATGAGAAGCAATATGCAAAGTATTTTAACACCAAGAGTACGCCCAAACGTGGCATAACCGTTACGATAAAAGAGGATACACTTGCTGAAGCAAAGAAGAATCATGGGTATTTTGTACTGCTGAGCAATGAGATCAAAGATCCCATTGAGGCTTTGGAAATCTACCGAAACAAAGATTTGGTGGAAAAAGCCTTTGGGAACTTGAAAGAACGACTAAATATGAGAAGAACTTTAGTTTCATCTGATCTCAGCCTTGATGGAAAATTGTTTGTAGAGTTCATTGCTCTTATCTATCTATCATATTTAAAAAAGAAGATGCAGGAGAAGGATCTTTTCAAACAATATACCATGCAGGGGCTTCTTGATGACTTAGACATCATTGAATGCTTCGAGCAACCTGGTCGAAAACTCCGTGTAGGTGAAATAACCAAGCGACAGATTGAACTCTTCGAGGCTCTGGATATTAAACCGCCTGCCTCGTTACATTAAGTTCGGGAATGCAGGTTTTATATGTCGTGTAAGAATCGGTGGTAAAGTGTATGACTCAATGTGGACTGTCAACTTGAATGGTAGTGATCTGCAGTGCCAAATTCCCTTTGCGTATTGCACTTCGCACTTTGCCTGGATTAATGAAACAGATATTTTAGTTTCTTCAACTATAATTGATAACTCAATGCAGTTTGTATCATTCAGGGATAGATCATATCATTTTACTCCATTTGGTAATGGGATGTTCCCCAACGATGGACATGCCTGTTTTTCACCTGACTATAAATGGATAGTTTGTGATACATATCCCAACAATGAGCAGCGTATGAGTAAACTCATGTTATACAGTTTGGAGGACCAAGTTATGTACTCTTTGGGAGAGTACCACGCTCCTTTGCCTTTTACAGGTGATATCCGCTGTGACCTGCATCCACGGTGGAGTCATGACGGCAATCGCATTACTTTTGACTCGATCCACGAAGGGAGCAGACAAATCTATGAAATATCTTTCCATTTTCTGTAGAAAATATTGCTGAAAGAGGAGCTGATGATTACCAAAAACCTAAAAGAATATGTAGAAATCTTTTGCAAAAACGATACGGAGTCTGTAATCAATAGTATACCCAACAAGAAATCGTATACATGGTTATCAGATAACATTCCTTTATTTGATTGTCCGAATGAGAAAATAGTTGAAACTTACTATTTTAGGTGGTGGGTCTATCGAAAACATATAAAACAGACAGATGATGGTTACATTGTAACTGAGCTTTTACCAGATGTTGCTCATAGTTCTAAGCATAATGCTGTATCTTTAGCTGCTCCTCAGCATATTTTAGAGGGACGTTGGTTAAAAAATAAGAAAATCATTAAAGATTATATTAAATTCTGGTATGAGGATACAAGCCGAATTCATTATAATGTTTGGCTCTGCACTGCTGTAAATGAGTATGTTGACGTTACTTTAGATTATGATTTTGTGAATGAATTGCTACCTAAAATGAAAACCTTCTACTTATATCTGGAAAAGATACATCGACATAAAAGCGGTTTGTTCTGGTGTAAAGATGATCCTGATGATGGGGGGGAATATTCTATAAGTGGAAACGGTTTAAGGCCAAGTATAAATGCTATTATGTTTGGTGAAGCGTATTCAATTTCAATGCTGTCGTTAAAAGTTGGTGATAATGCTTCTGCTAAACTTTTTAAAGAAAAAGCTATGAAAATCAAAGAATTAACCGAGAGATATCTTTGGGATCATCATGATAATTTTTTTAAAAATATTCCACTACTTTCTATTGTTGATGAGGTTGCTCAGTGGGATTTCACTAAGATGAATCAAAACAAGATAGTAAAAGAGATATATGGATTTATGCCCTGGCTTTTTTCTCTGCCAGACAGCTCAAAAAACATTGCATGGAAGGAACTGTTTGATTCAAAGGGGTTTTATGCACCCTTTGGACCGACATCAGCTGAGCAGCGGCATCCATTGTTTATGAAAAATAGAATTAAACGTTGTCAATGGGATGGTTCAAGTTGGCCTTTTGCAACATCTCTTGTTTTATCTGCCATGGCAAAAATGTTAAGAGAATATAATAATCCAGCTGTAAAAAATGAAGATTTCTATGACATGCTTTGTATCTATACGAACTCTCACAAAAGAATTCTTCCCTATGGTGAAATGATACCTTGGATTGGCGAAAGTCTTCACCCGCAAAGTGGTATATGGCTTTCTAGGGCAATTGCACTAGAGGGAAAAGATAGCACCATACAAGATCTGAATGAAGCAGTAGTAAGGGGAAAGGATTATAATCATTCAATGTATTGTAATATCATTATACGGGATTTATTGGGTATAAGCTTTTCAGGTAACAAGGGAATAATTGCAAATCCCATTATTCCTAAAGATTGGGATTGGTTTTGTTTAGAAAACCTTTATGTTGGAAATGATAAGTACACAATAATGTTTGACCGGAAAGGTGATCATTTTAATCGTGGGAAAGGGCTGAAAATATTAAAGAATATAAACTGACCTGAAGCCGGTGGGTTATTGAAGAATAATAAATAGAGAAACATTTTGGTAGCAGAATGGCTGCACTAATATCGTGACTCTATGTTTTCGATGTGGATGTTTACTTGTGTTTTTAAGGCATAACAATCGATTACCGAGACACATAAAGGAATATTAATTGAATGATAGAAAGGGGAAAGTTACGATGAAGGCATTTTTTATACAAGAACCTGGTAGAGGGTTTATTGGTGAAGTTGAAAAACCGCAGGTTGGTGAGGGAGAAATTCTCCTTAATATTAAAAAAATTGGATATTGCGGATCTGATTTAAAATCATTTCGTGGGCAAAATCCATTAGTAAGCTATCCTCGGATCCCAGGGCATGAAATATCTGCGGTTATTGAAGAAACGGCTCAAGGAGTTCCTATTGAATTTCAAGTGGGAGATGCAGTAACAGTTGTTCCGTATACAAACTGCGGCCAGTGTGCTGCTTGCATTCAGAAGCGTCCAAACGCATGTAAATTCAATGAGACATTAGGGGTTCAGCGGGAGGGGGCATTAACTGAGTTTATTGTGGTTCCATGGGAGAAAGTATTAAAAGCGAATACCCTAAATGCTTCAGAGCTGTCAATAGTTGAACCCTTAGCTGTTGGTTTCCACTGCAGCCGGCGAGGGCAGATAGAGAAGGGTGATATTGTCTTGGTTTTTGGTTGTGGAATGATTGGAATAGGAGCAATTTGCCGTGCTTTAAAGAGTGGAGCAATAGTTATCGCAGTAGATATTGATGATGAAAAACTTAGTCTGGCAAAAGAGATCGGTGCTCATTTTATTATCAACTCTCTACATTGCAATTTAGAAAAAGAGGTCAATAAAATAACCAATAATATGGGTCCACGCGTTGTGCTTGAAGCGGTTGGAATTGGTGATACATTTATCCTGGCTGTTGACCTGGTATCTTATGCTGGACGTGTAGTCTATGTAGGTTATGTTGCCGATCCAGTTTCTTATGAAACAAAAAAGTTCCTTCTTAAGGAGCTGCAGATTAGAGGGAGCAGAGGAGCAGAAAAGGAAGATTTTGTTGAAGTTATTAACTATTTACAAACGGTTACATCTTTTCCCATAGAACGAATTATAACCAAGGAGTATGAATTCACAGAAGCAGAAAAGGCTTTTAAGGAGTGGGATTCGCACACAAGAGACTTTACAAAAATTATTGTTAAAATTTCCTGAATAAGTATCAACAGCCTATACAGTTGTTAGAAAGAGATGCATCTATGAAATAATTTTTCTATCTGAATTTAGTTAACAGAGCTTTTCCCTGCCAATATACCTGTTGAAAAGGCGGCCTGCAGGTTATAACCACCGGTTTCACCATCAATATCCAACACTTCACCTGCAAAAAAAAGACCGGGTGTAATTCTGGACTGCATAGTCCCGGAGTTTATCTCTTTTATTGATACGCCTCCAGCAGTAACCATTGCGTTGCTGAATTTTCCGGCGGAAGCAACTACATGCTTCCATGTGGTACAGGCTGCATTAATTGTACGTAAATCTTTTTTAGTAATTTCAGCACATTTTCTCCTGCCGTCAATTTGGTGAATATTCAGGATTTTATCGGATAATCTTTTTGGTATTCCGCATTTCTGGACAACTGTAGAAATTTGTGAATTGCCGCTTTGTTGAGTGTACTTCTGGAGTTTTTTCAAGAAATTTTCACCTTGATGTGAGAAATCAAATACTACTTCATCACCGCTTTTGATTGCACGTGAAACGTTCACTACTACAGGTCCGGAAAATCCCGTATGGGTAATGAGCATGTCTTCTGATACCGCCAGTAATTTTTTCCCATTTCTCCAGAGAGTCATATCAATATTTTCAAATGAAATACCTGATAATGAAGATAGTTTATGATGCGAGACTGTTATCCCAGACAAAGCCGGTTTTGGCAAGACTATGGTATGTCCGAGATTTTTCGCAAAGAGGTATCCATCTCCTGATGAACCAGTGGCAGGATAGGTACACCCACCAACAGCGATAATTACTTTTTGGAAAATTTTCTTTTCAGATTTTGAAATTTGAATAGTAAACTCATTGTTGTGCTGTTCTATCCGGGAGATGGGTGAGGAGCAGGAGATTTCTATTCCAAGACCGGAACATTTGTGTATAAGTGCACTGAGTACATCAGCAGCCCGCAATGAGGCTGGGAACACTTTCCCGTCATCTCTAACCGTAACAGGTACACCGAGATTTTGAAAAAATTTAACGGTATCTCTATTGGTAAAAGAGTAAAAAGCCGTCTTGAGAAATCTGGTCTGCTCTCTGCTTCCGTAATGGGAAAGGAATTTCTCCAGATCCTGAAGAACGTCTTCGCTTCCTTCTGCAGTCTCATTGCTGTTGTTTGTAAGATTGCATTGCCCGGAGCCGGTTATCAGCAGTTTTCTGCCGGGATTAGGATTTTTCTCAAAAACAACTATAGAAGCCTGAATCCCCTGTTTTCGGGCTGTTTCAGCAGCAGAAATTGCAGAAACCAAACCTGCCGGACCAGCTCCTATAATTGCGACAGAGGTCACATCCTGCTCTCAGATATAATAGGTTCATGAGCTTTATTATTAAGAGTCCAGGTGATTATGTAGGAATTTGTACCACTGTGATAGTGCGGTATGAATATTTCCGGATCTTTCGTCTCCCAATTCCCCTGAAACCCAAGCTGAACGGCAGCTGCTTCAAAATGATACATAGCAATTCCGATATCAATTTTCTGAATTTTAAATCCCAGCTTGTTTCCTACATATCTGTTCAGTGTATGCAGGTAGAAATGAAAACGGGTATGTGAAGGATCATAAACTATCCTCCAGGGCTGCTTATTTGACGCCGAAGGAGCAATTTGAACCATATCCAGAGCTTCAGAAAAATCTCCGGCCTGATCTTTCTGCAGGGGAGTATCAAAATTGTTGAGGTAAAAGAGTTCACTCCAGGGTTTGCGTTTTGCTGATCTGGCGGCCGTTCGCATTATTCGTTCAAGAAGAGTCTGGCTTTTAAGCGGAATCCCAATAGGAGAGATGCAGGGGATTATTTCATCATCCTTGAGCTGGATCGCTTTAGCAAAACTCCCCCTTGAAAAAGTTCCTCCCAACCAGCAGGTGCCCAGTCCAAGACTTTGGGCAAAAATAACTACTTTCTCAAATGAATAGCCAAAAGCTATCAAGGCATCGTCATCTCCATCTGATACAACTGAACCAGCAAAAAAAGTACGTGCTCTTTTGATAACCCCATAAGTCCCAAGCTTAAAAGGTTGGTTATCCTTTGTGTCGATTAAGTTGAAACGTACCGGAATAGTATATGGGTTCTCAGTCAGTTCCTGGATAAATGATTCAACAGCTTCACGATGTTCAGGCGATAGTGGAGCTTTCACATAGCTGCGATGAGATATTCGTTCTTTAATAAAGTGTATATAATCAAGTTTCATGGATTAATTCCGTGTTTAATCAAGGTTGTATTTAAGGCGATTATTTTCTTCACTGATAAGCCCGGTAATAAAGAGTTCGTCTATTACTTCTGTAACCTCTTTTTCAGTCATCAGACCCTTTGCCAGCGATACTACATGTTTATGAAGTGTTATTCGCTTTCTGGGTCTCTTGGCTCTGTCTATTTTTTTCAGGTTATCAAGCACTTTAGTCATATGAGCCGGGTTAATTGATGGTTGTTTCTGTGTTCCAAGAATTTCAACGATACTGTTAATTCTTTTACAGCTAATTTTTTTCTTCTCAACATACCGGACAATCGGGTCAAAGCCCTTGTCTTTTGAGAGGATAATATACTCACTCTTTTGATCAATTCGTGTCAGGAATCCCAAATAATAGGCTATATGAAAATCCAGGGCATTACTGCCGTTCCCATCAATTTTAATCCACTCAAAATTTGTTCCAAACCTCTGTGCATCAGCGACAAGGGTGAATGGTATTTTATTCTGTGATTTTCCTATAAAAATTTTAACCTGAATATCAATATCTTCTATTACTGAGAGATCAATCTGCTGTATGTTTTCATAATCTATTAATAATATTTTCTTTTTCATGTGTAGCTCCTGTTTATCTCTATGTTTCTGTATCAATTGTAACGGGAATACCGGCTTTAATGAAGTGGGTGAATACTGCATGTTCCAGTTCAGTTTCCTGGATAGTTCTGCCGAATGTCAGGTACAGATAGCCGTCAAAGCTGACAACAGAACAGTTTACCGGATTTATCTTGTTCGCACCGAGCAGAACATGGAATCTGGTTATATGCTCTTTCATGCTCTCAGGAACCTCAAATCTGCCAAGGTTTGACAATGTACCGGAAAGCTTGTTTTCTCCAAAGTTGCTGAAAACAAAATTAATCATAATGTTTTTTAGGAATAACGGGACAAGCCTGATTGCAGGATTTTTTTCCAGAGAAACATTTGCACTCAAGGCTGCCGAAAGATATTTTTCACTTAATTCATAACGGGTAGCATGATGAATCTGATGAAGTACTTCCTCAAATGTATATTCACCAAGGTCAGGGTTAATCCCCGGTTTAATAAAGAGTGAGAAATTTCTTAAAGTTTTCGAAGGATAGTAACTTCTTAAATTAACAGGAACAGAGAGATGAATAGCTCTTCTTTTCAGTAATCTGGATTGTTTTTCCTGAAGTTGATAGAGAGCATAGACAAAAACAGCGGTAATATATTCTGTAATTGAGACACTCTGTTCTCTGGATTTTTCCAACAGCTGGCTCATCGGAAATTTTCCTGTAATTACTTTATAGCCACTTTGCGGTAATCTGGTTCCCGATATATGGAATACTGGTGGTTCCTTTATTTGGCGTTTAAGTTTCCCTTTATAATATCGTAAAAAGGAATTTTCTGACTCTTCGGCGTTTGGTTGTGTTGAACAGTCCATAATTCCCAATCCAGGTGGGATGGAGATTCCGGATAATTTCAGGTATTCAGCAACCAGAGTTTTAAAAAAAATCATTGCTCCATGGCCATCCGTAAGCGCATGAAAAACTTCTAAAGATACGATTTTTTTCTTATAGAGTATCTGGAATAGGAAATCATTGTTTTTTTTGGTATTAATTCTGTTACAGGGATAACCAGTGTCTGGTTTAAGCTTTGGAAGTTTAGGGTTTGGTTCAAGATAGAACCAAAACAAGCCGCGTCTCAGTTTTACATTGAAAGTTGGAAACCGTTTAATTATTTTATTAAGGGCTTTTTGAAGTTGAGATACATTAATTTCAGCTTTTAGCGTAACTCCAAA
Source organism: Bacteroidota bacterium (assembly GCA_013202335.1). Next base: position 25,310 of record JABMQR010000169.1, on the reverse strand, counting down.
CCTGAATATGCCGGGATAGTTAAGACTCTCAACAGCAGGGTACAAATTCCCGGATGTGTCCAGTCTAAACCATTTGTCTGTTTGTATCATGATGAAACCTTAGAATTAATCCATTTAAAGTATTGTATAAGAAACAAGAAACATTCTTATTGTACCTCAGTGTAGCGTGTTCTGAGAAGAAAGTACAGATTCCTGTATTTCTTTTGGTACGGCAGGAAGGCAGCAAGTTTCACTTACTCCGAGAAAGTTGCAAAACTTATTCATGGTCCCGGGTAATGCTTCAAGAAGGAGTCCTTTCTCCTTAGTATTTTCGACAAAAGAGGGTTCCCACCACCAGTTCTTAATAGTCAGCATATTATTTTTCTTATCCTTTACCGGTTCAAAACGGGCAGCAAACATATTATTAAAGAATATCGGCAAAACATAGTACCCAAATTTCCGTTCAACTGCAGGTTTGTACACTTCCCAGCGGTAGGAGAATCCAAACAGGAACTCTATCATCTGTCGATCCCAAATAAGATTATCCAGTGGTGCGATAAAAAACAACTCTGGTTGAATTGTTTCAGGTGTTTCAAGTGATTCGTTTAAGATTGGAAGATCCTGAGTTCTGATTAAAAAGGGAACCAGTGAACCGGAGACGCTAATTTCCTGTACTGAATTATTTTTTAACAGCCTTGCAATTGCATGATTCCTCTCTCTGCTTCCGGGGAGACCCAGCCAGGCATCACCCGGCTTGTTCCATACAATCCCGAACCCACCAACTCTCCGTAAAAACCGCCAATCATTATAGTCATCTGTAGAGACAAATGTATCTTCTTTTTCCAGAATGTGCCGGGGTAACAGGCGCTCAGACAAGTCGTAATATTTTCTGGTATGCACACGATGGTGTATTCCAATTTGACCGCTGGCAAACAGCACATCAAGTGCAGCTCTTGATTGTTTAGCGGGTGCCCAGTGCCAGTCAATTGTTCCATAATCAGAGAGTTCCAGAGAGGAAACCGGTCCCAATTTTTCAATTTCATGCAATATTTTTGGGAGGATTTCCAAAACCGATGTGGTATGTTTGGAAATTGGAGGGGATAAAACACTTTGCCGCATTCTTGAGAAATGTAGCCAGTCATCCATACATGAAATTGACATCATCTTATCCCATCCGTCAAAAAGCACTCGCTCAGAATAGAGTAATTCCTGAAGCATTTCAGGTCTGAAATCGGCAATTCTGGATTGTAAAACCAGTTCTGGATTAGTTCCGGTAATTTGCAGCGGATCAAACTGAATGGCCCCAAGCTGCTTGATAATATTGACAATACCAGCTTTACCACTAAACTTCCTGTTTCCCGACAAACCATGGTAGAAGGCTAAAAATTGTCTTGCCTGTTTTGTACTGATTTCAATTGTGTTCATAGTGGTAACTATAGCGTTAATTATAGACCGGGTAAAGAATATATAGTGTCCACTACCGTGGATATGATCTCGAGAAGGATAAAGCAAGGCATTTGATCTCCCTTCCGACTTTTTAATGGTCACATATCTCACTGTGTTTTCCTAGTTTATCTCAACTTCTCCTCCCAGAAACAAACATGAACAGACAAATAGCTACATCATTCGGATGCAGTACAGATTTTTTCTTATGAAAGACCTCTGGGTTTAGCGATATTCTCGCTCAAGGTTTGTACGTGAGTTGCACATCTTTGTATAGAATACTTTCCCAGGAATTCTTTCTGTCAGATTTCAGGGAATGGTTTGAGCCTAAACTCAGGCAAGTGCATACTTAGGGACATAGCGTCCATGGTTTCGATCACCAGACAGCTGTTTTAATGGTGTAATAACTTCATCACCCCAAATATCCCGCCATCCCGGAGGCATTTTAGGTAATCGGGAAAGAAAGAACCGCCTCTCTTCTTTGATCCATGAGATACATGTAGCCACCCATTCTGCAGTAATACCTGCAACCTCAGCATGAGAACGCTTATCTTTCCCATTAATCCGATACGGTTTGATGAAATTGTGCCAACAAATATAGATGCTAACACGCTGCATTTGGCAGCCGAGATCCCGTGCAAAACAAGTACTCTTCCGGTGGAATTCACTGAGGTCTTTTCTGAATTCCCGATCAAGATAGTTCACTGCAAAGAGATGATTCCGTAAATCCCTTAACTCAAGTGAGCTGATCTGGACATGGGTAAACAGTCCCTTAGTCCGTAAGGCTTGAATACCAGGATGGCGCTCCAGAGCAGTAGCATATTGTTTTTTGAAATCGGTATAGAGAAACAGAGGGTCGTCAGTTTTACTTTGTGTATAGAGGGTAAGCATGGTATCGATAATTTGGGAAAAGCAGGAAGTGATGGAATTTCGGGGGAAGCGAGCAGATTGATAGAGAAATGTACGCCGTTGCCTTTGCGCATCAGTCATCCTTCCTTTACGGCGGAAGGGAGCGACATTGAAGTCAATGCAGAACTGACTGAACTTACCGAGGAGAAGATGGATATCATGGGGAGCGTATTTACTATATGCAAAGGACTCAAAGCCATCAGCGACCATGGATTCCCGTAGCCGAACCTGTTGGAGGGTGATAGTAAGAATCGCGATAGCCTGACGAGAAAGGATGGCGAGTTTACGGAGGATGGTAGTGGGAGAGCAGCCGATGATAGTAGCCATGCCACGTATGGGGGTACTGTGAGTGAGAAGGTTCCAGAGATCTGCGGTGGGTATGTGTTTTTTCTGGTAGAACGAGAGGGAGAATTGTGTTTGGCTGAAGGATCGACTACAGGAGGTACAGAGGAAGCGTTGGTTTGTCACCCCCTTTTTGGTGGTATAGCTGCCACGCTTGACGAACCAAGAGGAAAATGATGTAGCGTTAAGTGAATCAATGGTGTGATTTTCACATTCTGCATGCGGGCAGAAGGGGGGGGTGAATTCATCCCTTGCCGGATGATGAGAAACTGGATTAGTTGTCATAAAGAATCTCCGTTTTTGATGGGTGTATATAAGTAATAACGGAGGAATCAGAGAGAAAAATTCAAAAAAGGCAAAGAAATTGCAAGTTTTTGAAGGAAAAAGGCAAGGGGGATTTGAGAATTGCTATTTCTGGTGTCTAATAACCGGATTTATATATCCACGATTGTGAACACTATGTTTTGAGCCAAATAGGAATAAAATTCGTAATATATAACAATACATGAAATAAATTCACTGCTAATGTGAATCGTTCACTGATAAAGTGATCACTAATAAAGTGAACTGTTCACTGATAAGGTGAACAAAAAATAAGTCTTAATTCAGCTGGTTTAAAACTGGTCAGTGGAGGAAATTATGAATGGTAAAGAACTAATATTCAGTGCAATGCGAAATGAAAAATTGGATCGGGTTCCCTGGGTGCCTTACACAGGGGCACAAATTGCGAACTTCAAGAACTATACGGCAGAAGAGGTTTTAAGTGATGGAAAGAAATTGCTTGAATGCCTGTTAGAATCACACAAACAGTATTCACCTGATGGACAGCCGGTGATTTTTGATCTGCAGGTTGAAGCAGAAATATTAGGTTGTGATTTGCTTTGGGCGGAAAAATCTCCCCCGACAGTCAGTACTCACCCATTGGCATCAACTACAGAAATTCCCAGTAAAATTCCTGCAAAAACAGAGGGTCGAATTCCCATGATTCTGGATGTTATGGAGCAGTTTAAAAAAGCTGTTGGTGAGGCTACTGCTCTATACGGACTGGTCTGTGGGCCATTTACGCTGGCTTCTCACTTGAGGGGAACAAATATTTTTATGGATATGTATGATGATGAAGAGTATGTAGATGCACTTCTCTCTTATGCTACCGATGTTGCCATTGCTATGACCGATTACTATATTGATGCCGGAATGGATGTTCTTGGTGCTGTAGACCCTCTGGTGTCACAAATATCACCTGTTTCTTTTTCCAGATTTCTCAGCGGACCCTATAAAAGATTTTTTGATCATGTACGCGAAAGAGGTGTTTTCTCATCATTTTTTGTCTGTGGTGATGCAACGAAAAATCTTGAAGTAATGTGTCTTACTGGTCCCGATTGTCTCTCAATTGATGAGAATATCGATCTGGTTGCCGCAAAAGAGGTAACCGATAAGTATAATGTCGTGATTTCAGGAAATCTGCAGCTGACTGTAGTTATGCTTCTGGGAAATCAGAAAGACAGCCAGAAAGCGGCACTTGAGAAAATTGATGCCATGGGTACTACAAATTTTATCCTCGCTCCCGGCTGTGACCTGCCGTTTGAAGTTCCTATTGCAAACGTAATCGGGGTTGGCCAGGCTGTTCAGAATGTTGAGGCAACAAGAAAATTTCTTGAATCGTATGTAAAAGAGGAATCAACTATTGAAGTTGAGCTGCCTGATTACGAAAATCTTGATCATATACTGGTCGAAGTTCTGACCATTGACTCGGCAACTTGTGCTGCCTGCGGTTATATGAAAGCAGCAGCTGATGAGGTTGCAGCATCATACAAAGGCAGAACAGTTAAAGTAATTGAACGGAAAATTCTTGAACCGGAAAATATTGCCAGATTGGGTAAGATGGGAGTAAGTAACCTGCCGACTATTGCTATAAATGGTAATATTTCGTTTATATCTGTTATCCCAAACAGGCATGAGCTGACAGAGGCTATTGATTCAATCAAATAGTTTTAATAGAGCCGTATGCCCGCAGTTAACGGAGTATTAAGTATGGAAACAGAAAATCGGATACCTGTAGTTCTTATTACCGGTTTTCTGGGTGCAGGGAAAACAACGCTGTTAAATAATCTTCTTAAGTCTTTTAAGGGTTTAAGAACTGGATTAATGGTTAATGATTTTGGCGAGGTTCCTGTTGATGGTTCGGTACTGCGAAAAAATGCGGGTGATAATTTAATATATGAAATAGGCAACGGTTCGATTTTTTGCTCCTGCCTTAAGTCAAATTTTATCTTTGGTCTGAAATATTTTCAGATACAGAAGCCCGATGTTCTCTTTATTGAGACATCGGGTCTCTCTGATCCCTCCGGTTTCGGCTCTATTCTATGCGATCACCGTATGAATACGAGCTTCTCAATTTGTTCAATAATATGTCTTATAGATGCATCCAGATATCATGCGGCTGTACAGAATCTGGAAGCACCAAAAAAACAGGTTCGTGCTGCGGATATAATTCTTATCAATAAATCAGACCTTTTACATGATCAGCAGCTTGAAGATCTGCGGGTAGAGATTTCATCTGTAAATGCGAGTGCTGAAATTCAGGATGGTTCATTTGGGGTATTTGAGCTTGGATCAATACTTTCCCGTATAAGTGACGACAGGCTGGGGACGTGGGAATCTTGTAATACGATTGAAGAGAGACCGGAAACACTGTTTATTGAAACGAATGGTGTGGAAAAGAGAACTATTGTACAGTTTATCGACTCAGTTCTGCCGTTGGCGTTTCGTTTGAAGGGAGTAGTGAATATTTCGGGTAAACCAGTATATGTATCTGATTCCAATGAACAGGCGGTATGGGAGACTAATTTTCCCGTAGAATTTGCAGGAAGATTTGGATTAACAGTATTTGCCAAACCCGGAAAATCGGAAGAAATTGCGGGATTGTGGAGTGAAAGGAGTGGAGTATGACAGGAATTCTTCTTTTGGGCGGCTTTCTTGGTTCCGGGAAAACAACACTGATGCTCAAGCTTGCAGAGGAGCTCCAGAGCCAAGGGTCTACTGTTTCATTGGTAACAAACGATCAGGGTGATGATCTGGTTGATACAGGACATGCTTCAGCACTGGGGTTTGATACCCAGGAAATTACGGGAGGTTGTTTTTGCTGTAAGTTTCCCGATTTACTGAGTACATTACGCCGAATTGCAGAGGTGCAGAAGCCGGATTATGTGATAGCGGAGGCTGTTGGGAGCTGTACGGATCTTAATGCAACGGTTATCCAGCCACTTTTACTTTTTCATGGCAATCTCATACATATTGCAGGATTTTGGGTCCTGGCAGATGGATTTAGGTTCAGATTTGCAGGTGAGTATACAAAATTACAACTTGAAAATCCTGTTCTGCCTCTTGAGGTTTTAGTTTCTCATCAAATTACGGAGTCAGCGGTTGTGTTGATGTCAAAGTGTGATCTTCTTACATCCGAAGAACAGAAATCAGGCATTGCCAGAATAGAGGGATTAAACCCTCATGCTGAAATCATAAAATGTTCAGCAAAGACCGGAGAAGGCTTGAAAGAGCTTATTGAAACTCTGAATAGAGGAGAAGCAGCACTTCCGGAGCAAACAATTCCGTTGGATTATGATGTATATGCAGAAGCTGAAGCAGAATATGGCTGGTATAATGGGAGCTGGGTGCTGAGAGCTTCTGAAGGTCAGGTTTTTGACCCGGCAGATGCAGCGGTAATTGTACTCTATGTACTTCAGGAGGAGTTAAATACTGCACGGGCTGGAGGAGTTTTTCCTATAGCCCATGCAAAAGTTCAGGTACTTACTCCCTACGGCTCAATGAAAGCAGGGATAGCGGGAGGACTTTTACAGGCTCCTGATGTAACGGAAATACCACGAACTGAGTTGTTGAAAATGGTTGTTAATATAAGGGCAGCTTATGAACCGGATGTTTTATCTTATACTGTCTGTGAAAAAGTGCTGCCTAAACTTCTTGAGTCTCTACCTGGTTCAACTGTTTCAGAGTATTTAGAACAAACACTTACACCTTCACGTCCTGAACCTACCTACCGGATTCAATAAACAGAAAACTTCTTTCACAACCATTAAGCCGTGAAAGAAGTTTGTATATATTTAATTTCCTGAGTTCTTGCAATCATAGCCGCGAGCCACCTGTGCTCCGGCGTAGGCAAGGAGCACAATAATAAAAAGAACTGCCTGTGCAAAAAACTGCCACATATCAGGAGCTGCATAATCTGCAGCAATATTCATCAGGTAATAGACAATAAATCCCGATAGAAAAAGTCCTGACTTGTACATGATTTGGTTTGTATTATGATCTTTTGTATTCAGGATAAGACCGCTGATTAAAGCAGTAAGTACCCCGGCAAAGAAAAATCCAAGCAGACAAACCATAAGAATATTTGGTTCAATAAGCGCATAGTGTGCAAGTGCATTGAAAGTTGAACCTGCAGCAAGTCCAAGTGTAAAGAACAATCCTCTTTGTGCTTTTGGATTTGAAAACAGTACATATATCCCTGTCAGGAGACAGAGAATTGCTAAAAGCAGCTCTGAACCCCAATGCATTGCCAGGGCAAGGATTTCACCTGAAGTTCCAGTGGGGGGAATATCTCCTGTTGTTATCAGAAGGACCCGGACACCCACAACCGAAACCCCCAGGATCAGTAAAAATACAGAAACTATTTTCTCATACACTCTCATGTTTCGACCTCGCCAATATTTTCCTGCTGATCTAGTCCCATAAAGAATCTTCAAGCGGGATAAAAAATGCAGCAAGTACATACGCCAGCCCAAATGGGAAGAATCCTGTAGCAATCAAAAGAATCAGATAAATTATCCGAACAATTCCAACCGGAGCTTCAAGCCAGTTAGCCAGCCCTTTACAAACACCCCAGATCACTCCATCTCGTGATCTTCTCAATTTTCGCCTTTTTCGGGTTCTATAAGAATATTTATGATAGTCGTAATTCATTGTTTACTCCTTCTCCTTAGTCTCTTTTTTCAGGCTTTTTTTGAGTGCAGAAAGAGCAGCCTCAATAGCACTGTCAGATTCCATTTTTTCAAAACTGTTTTCTGCCTCAGAAGGGGCAGAAAAACCGGCAATTTCTGCTTCGGCTTCGATCCTTTCTATTTTTGCTTCCAGTTCCAGAAATCTTCTGTATGCCTCATTGCTCTCAGCATTCCGGAGCGTTTCAAAAGCTTTTTTCTTCTCAACGGCATGGACACCTCGTTGGATTAGCAGACGCTGTCTCTGATGTACTAATTCAAGCTTTTCTTCAAGTTCCACTATGCTGCTGCGCCCGTCAGATATAAGCTTTTCAAACTGGTTTAAATCATTTTCAAGAATTTCCAGGCTTCTTTCCGCTCTTTTCTTTTCCAGAAGAGCATCTTTTGCCATGTCGTCCCGATCTTTTTCTACGGCCATCTTTGCTCTGGTTTCCCATCGATCAATCCGCTGCTGCAGAACTTTCCGTTCGATTTCCGCTTCTGATTTTGCCTCAAGCCTTGCTGCAACTGAAGATTTTAAATCAATTACTGCATCTTCCATTTCCTGTATCATAAGACCGATCATTTTTTTTGGTTTCTCGACTTTATCAAGGATCGAGTTGATGTTTGCCTTTGTGATATGTTTAATTCTATTCGCTGCTTTCATGAAATTCCTCCGATTCATTTCTTAATTTTTTATAAGTAGCTGAGGAAATTTCATAAATCTTCGATTTTATAAAAATTCCTTCTTAAGTTTTTTGATAAGATTAAGTAATTGCTTATATGATAAGCCTGAATAATCACATCAAAAAACTTACTAATTGGTCGATCTTCAAAAATTAGGAATTTTGAAAGATCCTCAGCTGTATATACTTACATATAGCATAAACCATGCCAAAAAATTAAATGAGGTGAGGTGACCTAATATCTAAGGTTTGATGAAAAAAAGTGGATTCTTCAGGCTGAAAAAACCAAATAGAGGTTTTTTTTACCAAGCAGTGGTTGGGGTTGCATCTGCGTTTGATAAAATCTTCCGGTTGTTATTAGCCTCTAATGTTATGGGAATGCCTTCCTTATGAAAAAAAGAAAATACCTCTTTTTCCAGCAAGGGTTCCCGAAGCACACTGGTTATGGTTAGATAGAGGTGTTTTCCATAGCTTGTCATAGTTGATGAGCTGAGATTGATTCTATTGGGGGGCAGATTGAAGTTCATACGTTTAACATAAGGACGCATACTCTCAGGTAAAATTACATTTCCCAGATTTGATATTGTGGTGGAGTATTGGTTTTCACCAAAATTTTTATAGGCAAAGAGCATCATTTTATCTTTTATTATACGTGGGGTAAATCTGATGAGAGGATGCTCCCCGAGGAAGACGTTGTTGCTTAACGTTGCTGAAAGAAATTTTTCGTTCATTTCATATCGTAAAGCATGATGCATTTGGTTCAAGATCTCTTTAAAAGTATACTCTCCAAGATTAGGATCAATCCCCGGGGTGATATAAAGAGTAAAATTACGAAGTGTTTTTGAGGGATATATTTGTCTCATATTAATCGGGACTGAGGCACGGATTGGTTTATGAGACTGCTTTTTTCTTTTTTTATTTTGTATTTGGTATAATGAAAAAGCAAGAACTGATGCAATATATTCTGTAATTGAAACGTTCAATTTTTTTTGCCTGTTCTTTTAAATCCGCAACTGCAACAATACCGGTTGTAACATGAAATATGTGTCCAGGTTCTTTTTTTCCGGAAAGATGAAAGACTCTGGGCATTTTGACTTTTCTTTTCAGAAGCCCCTGGTAATACCGCTTGTAGGCGTCTTCGGATTCTTCCGGATGTGGATCCTCTGCACAGTTGTATACTCCATTCGTATAAGGGATTTGAAGACCCTTGTGTTTTCGTTTTAAGTATTCAGTAGTAAGTGTCTTGAGGAAGGTTAATCCACCGGTTTCATCAGCAATAGCATGGAAAAAATCAATTGCAATCCTGTTTTCTTTATAAAAAACTCTAAAAAGGTAGTCATTACTTTTTTCCCGGTCAATTCTACGGCTTGGCATTACAGTATCAGCCTCGACAATCGGCAATTTATTGTTTTGTTCAAGATAATACCAAAAAAACCCATTGCGAAGTCTGACTTTAAAACAAGGGAACCTTTGGATTGAACAATTTAATGCTTCCTGAAGTATTGCTATATCGATATGCTCTTTTAAGGTTACTGAAACTCTGAAGGTTTCTGTTCTCTGCATACTCTCAATTGCTGGAAAAAGTTTGCCGACCGTATCCAATGTAAACCATTTTACTGCTGCAGTCATTGATTGTTCCTGAATTAAAAATATATTCTAAGAATAGTGTACTGTAACTTCTACAGTTTGAGAAGAACAGATTGGAAATTAGTTTTCTCTATAATCTGATTATGAGAAAAATATTCTTTTAATATGCCTTTCCCATAAATTTTCAGTAACATTCTTCCCAATGACCTCCCGGTGTTCCCTGAGGGCTTCACTGTACCGGGTTCCCATCTCTGCAGCAACTTTATATCCTACATGAAGTAACTGTCGTATATGCAGATTGTATGCCGGATTATTCAGGTCATGCCGGACTGCATCAGTTATCATATTTCCTGTCCACTGGTCAAACTCATCCGGAGTAGGCAGCTGCTGTTTATCAATATCTATAACTGCTGCATACGGCCCGGTCAGCTCATCGTATCGATTGCTTGAGTCCCGATAAATATCCTTTGCCAGGGTAGTACCCTCAGAACCTGATTCGGCCAGACCTATTATCTCTTCAAGCCATGTCGTACCAGCTGTTTTTACATGTAGTCCTGCATTATATTTTCTTATAGCTCTTCTCATTATTGGATAGATGGAAAATTTATCACTACCGGAATGGATGCTTAATTTCAGATTTACCGGGAGATTGAAGTGTTTTACTGCGTAGGAAATGATGCAAATATCTTCATTAAACTCCTTCTCAAATTTCTCAAGGTCACCAATATAATCAACACCTTTGTTAAAACGGCCGGTGAATTTAGGTGCTATCGTTTGTGCAGGAATTCCCTCGTCTGAAATGGCTGCCAAAATGAAAAGGAGTTCTTCCGGGGTTTGCGGTATATCAGTCTCGTCCATGGAAACTTCTGTAATAAAATTACCAACGCCTTTTTTTGCTTCAATCTTTCGGTAGATCTCTCCTGCTTTTTGTACTGCCAGCAGATAGCGTTCTGCAGCATACCTGATTTTATTTTCTGTTATTTCCAACGGTTTATCTATGTCGGGAATAGAAATAACGCCGCATAGCGGTAAATATTTTGATACAAACTTTTCAGTATCGACCTGAGAAGCCGGTATTCCGGTATAATCTGCAACATCGAGTGTGAAAAAATCAGAGGTCTCAATGAATAAATCAACACTATCGATGTTTATGTGATCTGCATCCACATAGTATGCTCCACTCCAACCAGACTCCTGAACGGCTGAATCTGCCTCTATCCGGACACTCGCTGGGTCTGTGTGGATTATTGTGTGTTCCCTGTATGATTTGTTCCAAACGATGGAAATATCCACCCCCAGCTTTTTTGCCTCGATAACGGCCTGTAATTGAGCTTTTCCCTGTTTGCCGAATCTGTCACCAGTACCCAATGAGTACTTGCCTAATTTTATCATGTATACTGTTTCCTTTATAAGTTTTCCGGGATGGAAATCCCAAAATAATTGACTGCATTGTTATAGCAGATATCCTGAACCATTTGCCCGATAAGTATAAAGTCATCGGGAGCCTCTCCGTTTTCCATTAATTCACCGAGAAAATTGCAGAGGATTCTTCTGAAATACTCATGTCGTGGATAGGAAAGGAAGCTTCTTGAATCTGTCAGCATGCCGACAAATCGGGAGAGCAGTCCAAGATTAGCCAGTGCAGAGAGCTGCAGTTCCATTCCCTCTTTCTGATCGTTAAACCACCAGGCAGAACCAAGCTGTAATTTACCGGGAATAATACCGTCCTGAAAGTTGCCGGTCATGGTACCCAGTGTGTAGTTATCGTTGGGGTTGAGTGAGTAAAGAATTATTTTTGGGAGCTTTCCAATACTATCAAGGCTGTCGAGGAATTTAGCAAGGGGTGCTGCTATGGGGTTGTCGGCCACAGAGTCATAGCCTGTATCAGCTCCAATCAGGTTTTTCATCCGGGTATTGTTGTTTCTTAAAGCCCCAATATGCATCTGCATAACCCAGTCCCCGGCAGCATGCATTTTGCCGATTTGCTGTAAAGCAGCAGTAGAGAGGATTTCTATATCATCATCAGATAGGATTTTCCCGGAGCGGACCGCTGTGAAGGCAGTCTCTATTTTTTCTGTAGATGCTTCGCGGTATACGGGTTTAAATATTGCATGGTCTGCCAATCGGCATCCAGCATTGTGAAAATAATCATGTCTGTTTTTCAGGGCTTCAATATAGGATGAGAAACTGGTAATCCTTATACCCGAAACGGTTGAAAGAGAATCCAGATAGGTGTTGAGTTCTTTTGGGCTGCCGAAATTCAAAGCTTTATCAGGACGGAAGGTCGGCAGTATTTTCGTATGAAAGCCCGGGTTTTCAGCCAGTTTTTTATGATGCTCAAGAGAATCAATGGGATCATCGGTTGTACAGGCTGCTCTGACCATAGAGCTTTTTAGGAGATTTTGTACTGAAAATTCCTTCTTTGCAAGCATAGCAGCTGTTTTCTCAAAGATACTTACCGCAGTTTCAGCAGACAGCAGTTCTGAAATTCCGAAATATCTTCGGAGTTCCAGATGTGTCCAGTGATAAAGAGGGTTTCCAATAGTCTTGGGAACAGTTGCTGCCCATGCACAAAATTTATCAATATCTGATGCTGAACCGGTTATCAATTCCTCGTCTATGCCATTTGCCCGCATAGCCCGCCATTTGTAGTGGTCGCCGTTGAGCCAGATTTGTGTTAAATTGAGAAAATTTCGATTCTCAGCAATATCCTGGATCGGCAGGTGGCAGTGGTAATCAAAAATTGGCATCTTTTTAGCGTATTCATGATAGAGAACTTCAGCAGGTTTTGTGGAAAGAAGAAAGTTGTCATCCATAAAGGGTTTCATGTGATTCTCCTGAAAATTAAATGTTATGAACCAGGTATCCGCCATCTACCGGAAGAGTGACACCTGTAATAAACCCGGCGGCTTTATCACTTGCAAGAAAAAGTGCAGCCCCGGCCAGTTCAGAGACATCCCCAAACCGACCAAATGGAGTATGGTTTATCACATCGTTTCCACGAGGAGTAAGATCCCCGGTATTCTCATCGATAAGGAGTGCCCGGTTCTGTTTTCCGATAAAGAATCCAGGAGCCAGAGCGTTTACCCGGATACCATCGGCCGCAAATTCTTTTGCTGTTGCCATGGTAAGATTAAGTACTCCTGCTTTTGCCGCATCATAGGCCCAGACGCCTGATAGTGGAATATATGAGGACATTGATGCCAGATTAATTATTGATCCAGATTTTTTATTCACTATCCACCAGGCAGCAGTGACTTTTGTGGGAACCAGGAGACCGGCTACAAGATTTAAACGTACAATGTCTTCAAAAAGGGCTACATCAGTCTCAACAAATGGAGCTTTTCCCCGATTGCCTCCAGCGGCATTCACCAGGACATCAATTGAACCAAACTTTGCAAAAGTTTTTTCCAGTGCCAGTCCGACAGAGTCTTCGGACATTGCATCAACTTCAACGGGTAAAATTTTTTCGGATATACCAGTAGCTGAGGAGAGGCGGTCTGCGGCAGCTTTCGCAAATCCCAGCTTAATATCCCAAAGTGCAACATTTGCACCGGCATTCAGGTAGGCTTCTGCAAGTGCACCGGCAATTGCCCCGCCGCCGCCTGTCAGGATCACTGTTTTGTTCTGAAGCCCAAACATTTCTTGAACGTAATTCATTTTCATACCTCTCTTAATATTAGTAGATGCTTTCGATTACAGAGAAACAGGGATGCGCTTAAACCGCATAAATCGCGGCAGCCCATCTTCAATAATCGGTTTTACTTCGCCTGTTATCAGCGGGCGTGCATATTTGATAAATTCTTCGGTAACAAAAAAACCATCTTCAGTTATCCACTCTTTTGGGAAGAGTTTTTCTCCGTTGGCTACTTCAGATAGTTCTGCTGTTCCGGTGGTGCATGCGTATGGATTGGAAGCATTCCTGACAAGAGTGACCATTTTACCGCTTTCGCCCTGAACGGCCAGTTCAACAGCTTTTTTCCCGGCAGCATAGGCCTCTTCTGAATCAGTGAGAGAAGCAAAATGCATTCCGGTTCTCTGGATGGTGGAGGGGATCGCAAACCGGGCTTTAACCTCCGCTTTCGATTCAACCAGATTTTTTATATACAGACCGGTGCCTCCAAGCTGGGTGTGCCCGAAAGCATCTTTAGCAAAGGATCCCTTCTGTTCCGCAATATAGGTTCCATCAGCATATTTTGTACCTTCTGAGGCTACAATTACACATCGGCCTATCGTATTCAGGAAGTATTTAACCCGGGCAATAAAGGCATTTTCATCAAAGGGAACCTCAGGAAGAAGAATGATATGCGGAGCATCTTCATCATTACGTTTAGCCAGAGCGGTTCCGGCAGCAATCCAGCCGGCATTTCTTCCCATTGCCTCAATTACATTTACCGTATCAGTAGTATAGAGAGCTTCAGTATCCCTTCCAGCCTCCATTACCATAGTCGCCAGGTATTTAATTACACTACCATATCCAGGGCAGTGATCGGTACAGGCAAGATCATTATCAATGGTTTTCGGAACTCCCATAGCCCTGAACTCATATCCGGTACGGGCTGCAAGTTTGTTGACTTTATCTGCGGTATCCATAGAGTCGTTACCGCCAATATAGAAAAAGTAACGAATATTATAGGCGATAAAAACTTCAAGAACTCGTTTGTAGTCTTCTTCAGTTTTTAGTTTATATCTGCAGGACCCAAGAGCGGCGGCAGGAGTAGTACGCAATCCTTCGATGTCTTCGGAAGACTCTTTCCGCAGGTCAAAGAAGTCTTCATTCACCACACCCAGAATTCCATTGTGCGCAGCAAAAACACTCTCGATTTCCGGATGGTTTAATGCCGCCTGGATTACACCGCATGCACTGGAGTTTATTACCGCGGTTGGTCCGCCGCTTTGAGCTATTACACAGTTACCTTTCAATTTTATCCCCCAATAAATAATATTATTTAGATGCTTTAATGGTCTCAATTTCATGTTCAGCAAGGCTTTCGGCTCCTGTAAAAGAGCTGTCTGTTACCAAAATATCGATGTCTTCAGGTCGGGCAAATATGGAGAAAGCACTTATACCGAATTTTGATGAATCAGCTGCAACAACTTTTCTGGTTGAATTTAAAAGAGCCTGCCGCTTCATCTCTGATTCAACAATATTCTGAGATGAAAAAATTCCCTGTTTTGAAAATCCGGTAGCACCAAGAAAACAGATGCTGAATTGAAACTCTTTCAGATTCTTTACTGCAGCAGGTCCGATGAATGTGCCTGATTCTTTGCGATAGCTGCCGCCCAGGGAGTACAGGAGTATATTCTGTGCTCCGGATAATTCCGCCATAATGTCGATGGAGTTGGTTATTACATGTAAATTCATGTCACGAATCTCTCTGGCTATCATCAGGCAGGTACTTCCCGAATCAAGATAGACAGTATCGCCGTTACTTATCAACTCTTTTGCTTTAACGGCTATTGCCTGTTTTGCGTTGAGGTTTTCTCTCTGCCGTATATCTATTGTTTTAATTAGTCTGAAATCTTCGGCAATCGTTGCCCCGCCGTGAGTTCTTATAAGGCAGCCCATGTTTTCAAGTGCAGTTAGATCTTTTCTTATTGTCACTTCGGAAACTGCCAGTCTTTCAGATAAATCAGGGACTGATATTTCCCTGAGAAGAGAGAGTATTTTTAGAATTTTTTCGTGTCGTGCAATATACATACGGTTTCATTTCCTTTCGTTAATGAGAATACAGTCTGAGAAGAGATTTGTCAATATTCTTCCTACGTTCGTTTGAAGGATTGATATAAACTTATATTATAAGGATATAAGTATCTTCTAGAATTGTTTATATCTATATTGACGAAAGCGAGGAGAGTATGGTAAAACTTTCAATATCTTACGAAAAACAAAATTGAAAGGATGTTGCTATGAATCCCGCAAAAAAACTGCATGATTTAAAACCGGAAAAACAGTTCTTTATTGGATTGGATTCTGATGGATGTGTGTTTGATACCATGGAGATTAAGCATAAAGAGTGTTTCTGCCCTAATTTTATTGAAAAATTTGGACTGCAGTCGGTTTCACGATACAGCAGAGAGGTTTGGGACTTTGTAAATCTCTACTCGAAGATGCGGGGATGCAACCGGTTTCTTGCGGTGATATGGGCTCTGGATTTATTGGAACGGAAACCTGAAGTAGTAAAAAGAGGGACGGAGGTTCCAAAACTGGCTGAACTGAGAAGCTGGATTCAACGGGAAACAAAGCTGGGGAATCCGGCTCTCCTTAAAGAGATGGAGACTAATAAAGCCCCGGAATTTGATATTGTCTATGACTATTCAATTTCTGTTAATAGCACCATAGAACGGATGGTTCATGGTATTCCTCCTTTTCCTTTTGTGCGCGAGTGTCTCGAAAAAGTAGATGATTCAGCAGATATGATTGTTGTTTCCCAGACTCCGTTTGAGGCACTTAGCCGGGAGTGGACGGAGCACGGCATTGATAAGTATGTCAAAGTAATTGCCGGGCAGGAGATGGGAACCAAAACAGAGCATATTGCTTTTGCCGCTGTGGGGAAATACCCGCTTGATCAGATCCTCATGGTAGGGGATGCTCCGGGAGATCTGAAAGCAGCGAAAGAGAATAATGTACTTTTTTACCCGATTAATCCGAGTAATGAAGATGCGTCATGGGAGCGGTTGTATAGTGAGGGTCTGGACAGGTTTTTCGATAAATCCTATGCAGGCGCCTATGAACAGGCACTTATAGATGAGTTCCAGACATATCTGCCGGAACTTCCACCCTGGGAGGTGTAGCACGATGGTCTATTATTCTGAAGGATCAGGCGAAAAAGTATTTACAAAGCTGGAGCTGAAAACGGCTCTTCATCAGGCATTTGAAAAGATCGGTCCGAGAAAGCGAGTGCTGATTATCCCTCCCGATATTACCAGATATCACAGTCGGGCAGGTGAGATTACTGAGATTGCCTATAACTACTATGGAGATGCTGTAAAAGCGGTTATGCCGGCTCTGGGGACACATGTTCCCATGACGGAATCTGAAATTAAAAAAATGTTCGGTACCGTTCCGCTTGATCTTTTCCGGGATCATGACTGGCGTAACGATATAGTCACCCTTGGGGAGATTCCCTCAGAGACGCTGGAAAAGATTTCAGAAGGAAAAGTTTCCTATTCCTGGCCAGTTCAGGTGAATAAACTGCTTCTCGAAGGTGAATTTGATCTGATGCTCTCTATTGGGCAGGTTGTACCGCATGAAGTTATCGGAATGGCAAATTATACGAAAAATATTTTTGTGGGAACCGGCGGACAGGACGGCATAAACAAGAGCCACTATCTTGGTGCAGCCTACGGCATGGAACGGATAATGGGACGGGCTGATAATCCTGTGCGTTATATAATGGATGAGGCCTATACTCAGTTTGGTAAGGATCTGCCTATAGTATTTATCCAGACAGTCATTGGTACAGAACCTTCCGGGGAACTGGCTATGAAAGGTCTCTATATAAGCGAGGAGAGAACTGCGTTCGAACAGGCGTCAGATCTGGCTCTTGAAGTGAATTTTACCATGCTGGATAAGCCCCTGAAAACGGTAGTTGTCTATCTTGATCCGGAAGAGTTTCGAAGCACCTGGCTCGGTAATAAAAGTATCTACCGAACCCGTATGGTGTTAGCTGACGGCGGACATCTTATAGTTTTGGCTCCCGGTGTATCCACCTTTGGCGAGGATCCTGAGATTGATAAGCTCATTAGAAAATACGGCTACAAGGGAACAGAAAAAGTTCTATCAGAAGTTGAGACTCAGGATGACCTGAAACAGAATTTATCGGCGGCCGCACACCTGATTCACGGCTCATCTGATGGACGTTTCTCCATAACCTATTGTCCCGGAGGGCTCTCAAAGGAAGAAGTTGAGGGTGCAGGCTATAAGTATGGTGATATAGAGGCTATGATGGAGTTGTATAAACCTCAGGAAAAACAGGATGGTTATTACCAGGTGGCTGGAAAAGAGGTATATTTTATAGGGAACCCTGCATTGGGACTTTGGGCCTGCCGGGATCGATTTAATGCATAGATTAAAAAATGAGAGGAGTTAATAGCATGAAAGTACAGGCTGATATTGGATTAATTGGATTGGCTGTAATGGGCCAGAATTTGGTTCTTAATATGAATGATCACGGTTACTCGGTTGCCGTTTTTAACCGCACAACTACAAAAGTTGATGCTTTCCTTAAAGATGCAGCTGCAGGCAGGGACACCATTTACGGAACCCATTCAATTGAAGAGCTGGCGGCTTCACTAAAGCGGCCGCGAAAGATAATGCTTATGGTAAAAGCCGGTGCGGTTGTGGACTCTTTTATTGAGTTGATTCTTCCGCACCTCGAAGAGGGTGATATTATAATTGACGGGGGAAATTCTCATTTTCCTGATACTACCAGACGAACCAGAGAGCTGAAGGGAAAAGGAATCCTGTTTATTGGTACGGGAGTCTCCGGTGGAGAAGAGGGTGCCAGAAGAGGTCCTTCGATAATGCCCGGAGGTAATCCGGAAGCATGGCCTCATGTTAAGGATATTTTTCAGGATATAGCTGCAAAGACCGACGACGGTTCAGCCTGTTGTGATTGGGTTGGTTCCGAGGGTGCGGGCCATTATGTAAAAATGATCCACAACGGGATTGAATATGGTGATATGCAGCTGATCTGCGAAGCGTATCAGCTTATGATTGAGGGGGTTGGACTATCGTATGATGAACTCCACGAGGTGTTTAGTGAATGGAATAAGGGTGAGCTTGATAGTTATCTTATTGAAATTACCCGGGATATAATGGCTTTTAAGGATGATGCCGGGGAACCGCTTGTCGAAAAAATCCTTGATACTGCCGGGCAGAAAGGTACCGGTAAATGGACGGGAATCAGTTCGCTTGATCTTGGCGTGCCGGTTACTTTGATCGGGGAGGCTGTTTTCGCAAGAGCCCTCTCTGCTATGAAAGAGGAGCGGGTTGAGGCATCAAAAGTGCTGAAAGCTGCCGGTACCAACACGTTCAACGGTGATAAGAAAGCTTTTATTGAGGATATACGGCAGGCTCTGCTTGCTTCAAAGATAGTCTCCTATACCCAGGGATATATGCTGATGAGAGAGGCGGCAAAAGAGAACGGATGGAAGCTGAACTACGGCGGGATTGCCTTGATGTGGCGCGGCGGCTGTATAATCCGCAGTGTGTTTCTGGGAAAAATTAAGGAAGCCTTTGATAAAGATCCTGAGCTGAACAATCTTCTGCTGGATGAGTACTTCCAGACGGTTATTGAACGCTGTCAGACTTCATGGAGAAAGGTTATAACACAGGCTGTGAATATGGGTGTTCCGGTTCCGGCTCTCTCCTCAGCGCTCATGTTTTTTGACGGATACCGAAGCAAACGGCTTCCGGCGAACCTTCTCCAGGCTCAGCGCGACTATTTCGGCGCACATACCTATGAGCGTACAGACAGGCCGCGGGGTGAATTTTTTCACTCAAACTGGACAGGAACCGGTGGAAATGTAGCCTCCGGGACGTACGAAGTATAAGAAAAATCAGCCGGGGTTTGTTTCAGAACTGAGACACCCGTACAGAATAATAGACCGTTCAGTGTGAGTTCACTCATATCGAACGGTTTCTTTTTTCTTGACCATACCAGGTTTGGATGCCATATTTTCTATATGAAAACAAATATAGTACCGGAAATTATTAAAAGACGGGCATTTAGAGCTTTTTCAACCGAAAAAGTTGATAACAAGATTATAGAACGGATTATGGAGGCCGCACGGCTTACTCCATCCTGTGGAAACAAGCAGCCGTGGAGATTCCTGGTTCTCACAGAGGAGAGTGCGCTGCAGAAGGGATTCAAAGCTCTCTCTGGAGGCAATTACTGGGCTAAGCACAGTGCCTTTCTTGTTTTTGGAATTACCAAAAGAGACCTGGACTGCCAAATGCCTGACGGCAGGGGATATGCCCATTTTGATACTGGTATGGCTGTTGAGAATATGATGCTGCAGGCTGTGCGTGAGGGGCTTATTGCCCATCCTATGGCTGGATATAATCCATCAGCAGTAGTTGAGGAGTTTGGTATCCCCGAAGGCTATGAAGTGGTTGTAGTTGTTGCTTTTGGTTATCCCGGAGAGGGTGAGTATTTGGGTGAAAAACATAAAGCTCTGGAAAACGCTCCGCAAACCAGAAAAAAGTATGAGGAAGTCATAACTTTTAATGAGTGGAGCCTCTAAAAAAAAGGCTGCAAGTCACGTTTACGTTTAAACATAACTGCAGCCCATAATTATTGAATAATTACATTCTATTTAGTCTGTTTCATTACCGTAGTTGCGGTTGCAATAATTTTTGAAATATCGGTCAGATCTGCGGGAAGGATCATGGTGTTGTTCTCTTTTGCAAGTTTCCCGAATTCCGTCAGGTACTGTTCAGCAATTCTTAAGTTAACCGCATCAGATCCGCCTTTTTCCTGAATAGCCTCTGCTATCCTCTTTAGTCCAATCGCCGTAGCTTCAGCAATCTTCTCAATTTCAGCAGCACGACCCTCGGCCTCATTTATACGTTTTTGTTTTTCACCTTCGGAATTGGCAATAAGTTCTTGTCTGGATCCTTCAGCCCGGTTGATTCTGGCCTGTTTGTCACCTTCAGATTCAGCAATTAAAGCACGTTTTTCACGTTCTGCACGCATCTGTTTTTCCATAGCTTCTTTGATGCTCTGCGGGGGAACGATGTTTTTAATTTCATACCGCGAAACTTTTACACCCCAGGGATCTGAAGCTTTATCAACGGCCTCAACAATTACTGAGTTAATCGTATCACGTTCTTCAAAGGTTTTATCCAGTTCAAGCTTACCAATGACACTTCGCATGGTGGTCTGGGCAATCTGTGTGGATGCAAATTTATAGTTATCAATTCCATATGATGCTTTTTTAGGATCGATAACTTGCAGATACAGAATTCCATCAACCTCAATTGCGATATTATCTCTGGTTATACAGGTCTGGGATTCAACATCAATCGCACTCTCTTTAAGTGTATGCCGGTAAGCGACTCTATCGATGAATGGTACGAGAATGTGAAAACCAGCCTCGAGCGTCTGGTGATACTTTCCCAGCCGTTCAACTATAAATGCTGTTTTCTGGGATACGACCCGTACGGATCTCAGAAGAATTACCAGCACAAATACAATGACCACAATGAGAACGAAAGTAGATAAGAAATTATTCATAGTACTGCTCCTATATATCTTTTTTGACTTTTAAAACCAGGCTCTCACGGCCTGTAATAATAACCCGTTCACCCGTTTTGCACTCTTCGGCAGACTCAGCCGTCCATTCGGTACCATTCAGGGAGATTCTACCTGCAGCGTGTGGAGTAATATCGACGGTAACGGTAACTGTTTTACCTACAATTTCATCAGTTTCATCAGTTTCACCCGATTTGGTCTTTCTGCCGTGGAATATTTTTTTAAGCTGCCGGCGAAGGAGAACGAGTGACATCACGGAGACTATGAGGAAAATAATTAGTTGGATGTCCAGGGGCATGTTGGGAAATATCCAGGTAAGGAGCATTAAAACCAATGCACCGAATGAGAAGAAAATGATCAGCACTCCAGGTATGACAAACTCAAGAACCAGCAGTATTACTGCTGCAATCAGCCAGAGAAAAACAGGATTAGTCAATACTTCCATAGGAAAACTCCTTTCCCGACAGTAAATCACGTTCGTATATAGTATGAATATACAGCTTAACAGAGTGTCTGTGTAGTGAAAGAGTCAATAATTATTATAAAATTATACAATTTGAAAAAATATACAGCTGGTCCAAAGTTGGTTATGATGAGATTTGATTGACTTGCAGCAATCTGTATGAGTAAATTTGAGATGATGAAAAAAAGAGTCAGGAGAATTATACTCTCTATAATACTTGTTCCGGTACTCATTGTATCAATCTATTTCTTTGCTGTTCTGGTAGGGGCAATGCCAACTATTGTGAAAGCTCCGGATACAGAAAATATAGATTATCAAATATTTTTCACTAATAACAAATACCATGTTGAGATTTGCCTGCCTGCCAAATTCAGCCCATTCAGGGAAGATATTGAAAGAGTCAGGGGTGATTCCGGCCCCGATGAAGGATATTACTGTATTGGATGGGGTGACAGAACTTTTTATCCGGAAACTCCTTTTTTAGAGGATCTGAATTTTTCATTGACTGTGTACTCACTCTTCTGGCCTACAGATGCGGCTGTTCGGATCTCATTTTACGATGGACCCATCCGGGGAGAGGTAGTGACCTCATATAACACAGACAGGCAGACGATTGATCTTCTGTATGAATATATAGAGAATCATCTTATCTGGGAGGAAGACGGTAATCTCTCTGTGATCCCGCCCGAGACAGTTAATGCCGTTTATGGTGACAGCCTTTTTCTGAATGCCGAAGGGATGTATTCGATGCTGTTTACTTGTAATAACTGGACTGCTCAAGCTTTGAAATATGCAGGAATAAAGACGGGGTTATGGACCCCGTTTGCCTGGAATGTTCTCAGAAAGCCTTAATTATGAGCTGCAACCAATCTTTCGAAGAACTGCTGTCGGCGGGAATATGAATAAACCCGGCGGGGATAGATGACAAAGTCAGAAGATCCATGAGGCTGTACATCACATAGTTACAGACAAACGTACCCGCAGAGTTTGAGATTTCAGCAGGTATACCGGGAGTATCAGTTTCTCAATCCGGGTGCTGCCTATTGCATCCGGCAGAGCAAGTACCGCATCCATTGATGGATTTATTGTGTTGTTGTTAAACGGTTCAAAACCTGAAACGAGTATGGTTTTCACTTGTTATTCTCAGGAATCTTCCGACAAATCAAGTTTTAAATGCAGATCTTTGAGCTGCTGTTCATCAATTATCGAAGGTGAATTTTCCATCGGAGAGACACCTACCGTGTTTTTGGGGAATGGAATAACTTCTTTGATTGAAGTTTGCCCGGCCATGATCATGACCATACGATCCAGGCCCGGTGCTATTCCACCATGAGGCGGCGGTCCATACCTGAATGCATTCAGCAGGAATCCAAAGCGGTCTTCAGCCTCTTCCTCTGAGAACCCGACAATAGAGAAGATTCTTTTCTGGATTTCCGGGTCATGAATCCTTATTGATCCTGATGCAACTTCATATCCATTGAGTACCAGGTCGTATAAATCACCTTTTACGATACCGGGATTCTGTTCCATATTTTCAAGGTACTGCGCCTGAGGCATTGAGAACATGTGGTGAGCTGCCTCCCAGCGGTTTTCGTTGTCATTGTACTCAAAGAGTGGGAAGTCAATAATCCAGCAGAATACAAATTTAGCGGGATCAATCAAACCGAGGTCTTTTCCCAGTTTTGAACGGACGGCACCTAAAGAGTTACAGCATACCGACCATTTGTCTGCGACCATCAGCAGCAGATCTCCGGGTTCAGCATCCATATAACTGATAATTTCATCAGCCTGATCTTCGATGAATTTAGTTATTCCACCTTCCATTCCTGCTTCTGTAACTTTGACCCAGGCTAATCCTTTCGCGCCATATATTTTTGCCGCCTGTTCCAGTTCGCTGATCTGTTTTCGCGAATAGGAGGCGCATCCTTTTGCATTGAGGGCTTTTACACATCCGCCTGTTTCTAAAACGGTAGTAAATGCATTAAAACTGCTGCCTGCAGCAAGTGCATCGAATGGTTTCATAGGAAGTTCAAACCGCAGGTCGGGTTTGTCGCTTCCATAGGTGTTCATTGCTTCATCAAAGGTGAGGCGTAAAAACGTTTCGGGAAGTTCGTACTGCATGGTTTTTTCAAATACATAATTAAACAGTCCCTCGGTGACCTTTAAAACGTCGTCACGGGAGACAAAACTCATCTCTAAGTCAACCTGAGTGAATTCCAGCTGACGGTCACCTCTGGCATCTTCATCACGGTAGCATCGGGCTATCTGGAAATAGCGGTCAAAGCCTGAGACCATGAGAATTTGCTTAAATAACTGCGGGGACTGGGGAAGGGCGTAGAATTTTCCTGCCTGAACCCGTGAGGGAACCAGGAAGTCGCGTGCACCTTCCGGGGTTGATTTTATCAGGGTGGGGGTTTCTATCTCCATGAATCCCTGGTTTGTGAGGTATTCACGTACGGCAAAGGTAAATGCGGTTCTGAGTTTTATGCGTTTCTGCATACCGGCAGAGCGTAAATCGAGGTATCTGTAGGTAAGCCGTAAATCTTCTTTTGCATCGGATTCTTCGTCTATCATAAAGGGGAGTACTTCGCAGCGTGAGAGGATTTCAATTTTTTGCGCTTCTATTTCAATCTCACCGGTAGTCATATCTGGATTAACCATGGAATCCGGGCGGTTTTTCACTAATCCAACTACGGCGATGCAGTACTCGAATTTTAATTCAGAAGCTATTATTTTGAGCTCCTGATCGACATCATCTCCGATGAAAACCTGTGTTATTCCATAGGTGTCCCGAAGGTTGATAAACTGGATTTCCCCGTGATTTCTGTTACGGTGCACCCATCCGTTCAGGGTTACCGTACGTCCGGCATCTTTCTTTGTCAGCTCTCCGCATGTTGCGGTACGTTTCATTGTTTCCATGGGTTGATGGTAGCATGAGTGGGGGGATTCTTCAATAATTTTAGGGGCTGGAAGAAGCATCTTTAATCCGGGTTGTACAGATTTTAGGTAGAAGGGATACCTATTATTGGGAATAGACGGCATGGCGGGGCTAATGAGATACTACTATCGAAATAGCAATGAATGTGGAAATTAAAGGGAAAGATAAACCGTGTTGCGGGTTGTTCCTGTTCTTATGCCATTCAATGTATCAGTGCCCTGAAAAACTACTATAAAATCGGGTTCCCTTATCTACTAAATCCTGCGGATACCATTCCACGGCCCAAAAAAAAGAGCAGGTACCCTGATATTCTTTCACGAGAAGAAGTACGTAAAATAATTGAAGCTGCCGGCAATATAAAGCACCGATTTTAACTGTTATTAGTGTATTCTGCAGGACTGCGTGTTAGTGAAGCTGTATATTTGCAGATAAGTGATCTTGATTTTGACCGAAACATGATTCATATCCGTAATGCAAAGGGGAAAAAGGACCGATTCGTAATGTTGGCAGGCAAGGTTACTGACTGCCTCAAAGAGTATCGGAAGTATGTAATTATACATGACTGGCTCTTCCCCGGTGCGGCGCTAGTGTTTACACAGCGCTAGGAGTGTGTCGGGCTTAATTTTTACAAACTAAGCAAAAAAAGGAATTCCCCAGTTTTTGGACTATACATCCCAACAATCTCTCAATAATTTTTGTATTTTCGAATTTCCT
>JABMQR010000168.1 GCA_013202335.1 Bacteroidota bacterium | reverse complement strand
CTACTCCCGACCCTGCTCGGATTTTTAGGTTTGGCTTCGCGCTAACATCTCGCAAAGTCGCGCGCCCCCCCCCCCGATTGGAAGGCTGGGTTTTTATTTATCCTCTTTTTTTCTGGCATTTTATTACCTGTTTTAATTATAGTTGTGGTGATTTAATAAATTTTGCTTCTTTTATTTTTATTCTGATTTTATTTATTTTATCATCATTCATTTCTTTAATAATTTCCCTGCACTTATTTAAAAATTCAAGCACTTGATTTCTGACAATAGACAAACTTGAAGCTTTAAGATAGTACTGAACATCAACTCTTTCTTTTTTGAGGGAATCTAAAAACTTTACTTCTTCTTTATCAAATCCAAGAAGCTCCATTAAAGCAATTGTGCAGTCATGAATCTCGCACTTAATTCCAATCTTCATTAAAATAGCATAAACTGAATTATAGCAGGAATAATAAGCAGTTACTGTTTTCCATTTAGGATTGACTTTTTCAATCATATCAAAATCAGACAGAGACTCTTTAAGATAATTTTCACTTATTGATTCATTTGGCTCAACTAATTTAATTCCTTTATTCTGTTTCATGCACCACTTTATTTGATTAGAGTTCATTTCTATAAAACCTCCAGCAAAGTTCAGTAAATTGAGAATTTCCAAATACAATATGGTTTTTCATAATCTCTATTGCCAAAGTATTTTTCTTTTTCAACAAATTCTCAAATTCTTTTAAAGTTGAGAAATGCAGATTAACCTGCTTGATTTGTTTTCTTGCAATTTCCCTGATTTTTTTAGATTCATTGCCAATAACTAAAACATCAACATCTGACTCTGCTGCAGCATTTCCCTTTGCATAAGAGCCGAATAATACAATATTTCTTAATTTCATAATCTCTTCTAATATAAGAAATATTTTTTTCTCCCCTGAACTAAACTTTAAGGATTTATAATTTTCAATAAATCCCACCAATAATTTAATTCTCTGGTCTTTTAAATCAAGATAATACTTTTTATTTTTTCCTTCAATTACATATCTGATTAAATTTAATTTAACCAATTTATCTAGAATTCTTGAAACAGTTCTTCTCGGAATTTTTGTTTTTCTTGAAGCATCACTTGCTGTTAATTTCACATTATAATCACTAACAAAAGAGATTAATATATCTGGCCATATTTGGCCAATATTGGCCATTCTTTTCTCACTTGAATTTTGAGTAATATTACTCAAATTTGGTTTCAACCTCTTTTTTAACATTTTATCACTTTTTTATGTGGATTATATCTTTTTATTTATTTTTCTATCTCTTTAATAGATTCTTCAGGACTTTTAAGTGTGTAAATTCTTTTTCTTGAATCTTCAGGATCCAGCTTTATAGTGAGCCAGCCATGTTTTTTTAATTCAGACAAGATAACACTAACTAATCTTTCTTTTTGCTCTTTCAGGGTTTTAGCAGCTTCATCATAATTAAATTCTTTATTATTAAATGATTTCCAAAGTAAGGAATATCTATGTGTTAGCCATTTTGGTAAAGGTTTAGTCATCTGGATACCTCACTATATAGCTAATTATAATAGCCACTTGTATATAAATCTATCGTTTTGGCAACCTATATGGTGGACTATAGAAATGTTTATATACTTGTTTAGTTATCTAATATATAGAACAGTAAATAACTGTTCAGAATAGTAAACCAGAGGGTCTTGATTTGCAGTCTCAACCCTCTGGAGCGAGGCAAGCCTTCATGACGAAAACAAACCCCACTAAGGAAAGTAAGTATAAAGAGAAATATAAATCTTTGCATAGAGCCAGTTCCGGAAAGTTCAACAAGACAGAAAAACTTGATTTAAAATGCAGGTTTTGCGGTTCTAAGAATGTTGTTAAGTTTGGTTACAATAGTACAAAGAAAGGAAAGAAAGCAAGATACAAATGCAAGGATTGTAATGCTAAGTTTACACCAACAACTAAGCTCATAAAACCAATTAAATTTAAACAAAATCATAAAGATATTCAACAAACAAAGACAAAAGAATTAAAGAAATTATGCAAACTAATCAAGGAAACAATTTATCCTTTCTTAAATTTCAAATTACATTATACTGCTAAATATGATACAAAAAAGTTCTTGGATCTATTAACTCATGTTGCTATGAATCATGATTTTACAGAAAATGGCTCTCAAACATTCAGGTTTGTTATGAAAGATAACACACCTTCTGCTGATGCTTTGCTTTATCATGTAAAAAACAAATTTACTTCAGATGAAATTAAAGTTACTTTCAAAAAAGCTTTTGAGGAAATCTTCAAAATAGCAAAGAAAAATAATGTTTTCAAAAAGAGAAAACTAGACATTGCTATTGACTTGCATGATTGGTTGTATTATGGAGATAAAAATGATTTTATGGTTTGTGAAACTAAGCCACAAAAAGGAACTACTCACTGCTTTAGATTTGCTACTGTGAATATTGTAGAAAGTGGAAGAAGATTTACTTTACTTGCTTTGCCTATGCATGCTTTTGACGAGAAAAGCAAGGTTTTAGATGAATTAATAACTTATGCCAAAAGTAAAATCAGTGTTAGGAATGTGTATGTTGATAGAGGTTTCTTTAATGTAAAATGTATAGATACATTGTATAAGCAAA
This sequence comes from Bacteroidota bacterium, assembly GCA_013202335.1. The sequence goes on along the minus strand of JABMQR010000168.1, from coordinate 721 downwards.
AAGTTAAATGGTTAATGCCTGCTATTCAAAACAGCAAAATAAAGAAATTAGTAAAAGAACATGATGCTCCTAAAGTATTGGATTATATAATGGGAAGAAAGAATTTTGACCAAGTTAAATTCAAATTAGTGATTGTAGAAGATAAAGACAATAACAAAAGAACATTTGCTACAAATCTTAAAGTTACAGAAGACAATGCCAAAATCTTATTCAGGGAATACAGTAAAAGATGGGGGATAGAAACTTCTTACAGAGTTAAGCAGGACTTCAAAGCAAGGACAACATCAAAGAAGCACATAGTAAGGTTGTTTTATTTTATGTTCTGTTCTTGTTTGTATAATCTCTGGGTATTAGTTAATATAATTGTTGGAATAGCAATTTTGAAGTTCATTCCAAAAGAGCCATTCATAACAGCCAAATTCTTTGGAGTAGTACTTTATACTCTAATTGATCCTGGGGGCGGATAATAATTATTTCTCGGATTTTGAATTGGTTTTGGTAGTTGTAAATATATTTAATTCTCTATTTTTATTGGATTTTTAGTTGATTTTCTGAGAAGACTATAAGGCTTTTAGAATTCTATCGAATTTTATTAGATTTTCAATAGATTTTTAAATTTAGGAACCATTAAGTTTATCAACTTTCGGAGGTACTGAGATAACCGGAAACTCTATAGCCGAGGGCCAAACAGAAATAACTTATGTCGCAATAGGTGCAAGCG
>JABMQR010000167.1 GCA_013202335.1 Bacteroidota bacterium | reverse complement strand
GCAAGAAGTTATTTTGACTGAATTCTCATTAATTGCATATTGCAATAGTGAGGAATTCTCGTTGCAAAAGTGGGGAATTTTATTTGCAATTTTGTCCTATTTAATTATGCAACAAATAAGAGGTACACGAAACAACCCAATCAATTTTTTTATTAGGTATTTTACATGCTAACCCTAATGAGATTGAAATTAATTCTTGTGCTAATTCCATTGCTATCGAACTGTCAACCAAGGCTGCAGATCGATAACAAGTATGAACAACTTTATTACTAAATGGTATTAGAATTCCTGCATTTTTTGGTGCAGTAAAGCAGATAGGGGGGGATTTAAAGATTTCTCTAAATTTTTCTTGGAATAATGAATAAATACCATTCTGCCATTGATTAAAACTATTTACTGGGAAGTAACGATTAGTAGGATAACTAGAATTATCATAATAATTAGTAGTCATTTCTTCTTTAAAGATATTACAATTTTTAACAATTTTTTTTATTCTTTTGAAAAGTTCTGTTTGGAAGAAGCTATTGGAATCAGTCCTTAAGTCATATGGAACAAAACTCTTATCCAATAATGATATTGGTTGGGAAGAATTTAATATTATATTCATATAATGCCGACAAATAGCCTCAGAGAAGTTCTCAATTCGATCTGTAATTTTCCTTTGTCTAAAGTTTGGGTTTATCTTTTTTTTATATTCATCAGAAAGAATATCCTCATTAAAATCTAAACCTAGCCAGTAATATTCTTTTCTTTCACTAGTAAAAACACATATTGGTATAGGATTTTCATTATCCGAAAAAGTGCTAATTGCTTTTTCGACTAATCCACATAATCCTTTTGGTAAATTCGCAAATACAAATGGTTTTGATATTTGCACTTCGTTTTTCATAAGCATAGTTGCAAATTTTATTAATAATTTATGTAAAATATCTTTGCTATCAGGTAATTCTCCCCAATCAACAATTATCAAAGTTAATTGTTGATTGGGGTTTTCATCAATTGCTTTACAATTTTGAGTTTCACAAAAAATAGCATTAACCCATTTATCATAATCATAATTAAGATTTCTTGATGTAAGAACTCCATGCAGATCTCTAACTATTATTCTCTTAATCCTAATCCCCTCATCAATCACTTCGATTGATGAAGCAAAAGCTTTCTTTGATTTATTATCAGAACTAATAGATTGTAATGGAATGGAAACATTAATGCCTGTTCCACCACCATTTTGAGACCATAATATTTCTATTTTATCTGGGATTCCATATTCATGCTCTTTTGAAAATGAATGTAGAGCAACCCCGTCACTTTCTATCAACATAGCACCATTTTTACTGATTACCATCTCTGATCTTAAATGCTGTAGCCCTTTAATTTCATTATGTGTTATAGGTTTTGATGTGCCATTGTGATCTGTTGCAAAAGCTAAAATTGAATGCTTTGGATCTTCCCATGCTGCTGGCTCCAAAAACCTTTTTTCAAATTCTTTATCTACATATTTTGTTATATCTCGCGATCCTAATAATGAGAATTGATCAATAGTAGCAATACCTTTCTTGTATACTTCCTTTAATTCTTTAATTATGCCTATCCCATTATCAAGACAAGATACCTCAAGAAGTCCTTGTGTTCTATTAAGGATTCCAAGATTACCAATCACAGGATGCCTTTTTCCAATCTGTTTTAATTGTTCAACTTCAGAAGTTTCTAATGCCCATTCTTTAGAAAGAGTTTCTATATTCCAAACTCTAAGAATTGACAGCCCTAAAGCAGATTTAGCATGATACTGAATATTTAGTCTTAGTTGTTGTAAAATTTTATGTCGAAATTCGTGATTGTCAATTAAATCCCATGTTGTTGAGTTTTCCAGTGAAAGATGTGACCATATAAATGATTCTACTAATTTCTCTTCTCTACTACCTGTTTTGAAATGTATATCGTCATTTGAACATAAAATAGGAATTAGAGTCGGAATATTATTTTGTTTGTTATTACCATCCCAACTCTTAGTCTCTAATAATTCTTGTTCATCCTTAAGGAAATTCTCAAGTAACTCTTCAGGATATAGATCACTTGATGTTATTAATTCAGGGAATCCTATTATCCAGAGATTTCTTATTACTGCTTCTTTGTTTTTATTGTTAATTCTAAATCGAAAACCTTGATTACTAACATGTACTTTTTTTCCCCGTAATATATATTGAATGAACACTAGTTTTAACAATGTGTAATCATCAAAGAAAAATACTTCTTTCCAATTAAAGGTTACCTTTGTATTTTCTTGTACCCTCTCAAATAGAGTTGATGGCAATCTAGACTGCAGTTCGCTATCAATTACAAATTTAGGTAATAAAATCTCAATAGTATCAGCTCTCAATTCCTACCTCGATTATTAGATTATTTAAGTCTTCAGACTTTTTTGATTGCCTAATTAAATTAGAAATCTACAAGTTGAGATATTAATCATTGTTAATTGTTATTCAACTCACATAGAAATAATATTAATAAAGACAAAAAATATTTTTTCAAGAATCGATAAAGGAACTAAATTCTCATTACATCTTGCCTTATTGTACATTACATTAATTTAGAAAGCAAATAATTATTTATTATTTTGTCGTTGATCAGCGATAATGTCATGGTATAATCTGAACTTCCTATAGTTTTCTCACTCAAATCTAAAATCACCACAAACACAGATGATAACTCTATAATTTAAAAGAAAT
>JABMQR010000166.1 GCA_013202335.1 Bacteroidota bacterium | reverse complement strand
TTAATATTTCTTTCTGCCGAGCAGTGAGTTCTATTGCTCCACCTATTGCACCACCTATTGCACCACCTATTGAGCCACCTATTGCACCACCTATTGAGCCACCTTCATTCTCACCATCGCTAAAATCAGGATATATAGGAAACTCTACAACAAAAAAACTTCTGTTAGGATAATCTGTATCAAAAATCGGGTTGGGTGAGCCGTTGTCCTTCATCACTTTATATATAATCGGGATACCAGTTCCTTTGCCCTCTGTTAGTTCCAGCTCTTTTAAGAAGCTGCCAATTCGTCTGTTCCTATATCTCCTTGTTCTTACAATCCCTTTTTCAAAATCAGATTGTGTTAAGGATGGGTCAATACCGCTATAGCTAATTATCTCTATCGAAGATGGCAATACTCTCACCTCAATAGGGTCACGTAATTCATAATTTCGGTGATATACTGCATTGGCCAACGCCTCTTCTATAGCAGGATATGGATAATTATAGACCTTATCAGCCTTCGCCCTATCGTCATACTTAATAACCTTGCTCTTAATGATGTTTGTTTTCAGATAAGAGAGAGCATTTGCCAGTTGTTTCTGAATCGGTCCGTTAAATGTTTTTTCGTAAAACTCTTTTGCACCCAAGCCATTGGGGAATTCTACTATATCAATTTGAATGCCATTAAAAAATTCTGCAGGCTCTTCTGCGAACATTAATAATCCAACATTTTTCGGGAATAGATGTTCATTTGCACCCTGAGATAGATTCATTGCGTCAGCTAATTCCTCAACACTCATTGTTGCACTTTCGGTGTATAGCTTGCTTTTTGTTTGCGAAAGATGCTCTCTCATGAGGGCAAAATTCAAATTATCTACTTTGGCACTGCTGTTCACCCGGTCATCAAACGGAATTTTCGCAGTAAGCTGAATCAGCTCAGACTCTTGTTCGCTATTTGGCACAATACTACTGGAGAACTGCCTTATCCGAAAGTTGTAGATTCTATGCTTTGCCGTAACATCATCCGGTACTTTATAAGGTCTGTTAGTACCGGCTGGTACCCATATTACCATAACTTGCTTATCATCAATTTCTTCTAAAGATAGGCGGGGAAAAAAGGATGGCTGAATAAGATTACAATACCCAATAAGTTCTTTTTGCACCTGTTCATATTTATCAGGATTAAACCCTACTACGGGTCGTTTGGCTCTACCGTTTTCTTCTTCAACTCCAATTATGATATATCCGCTGTCCTCATTTCCAAAATCATTGGCAAACGCACAGATGGTACGTAGGGTAGAAATCGGATTCCAACCTTTCTTAAATTCCATTCGAGCGCCTTCGACATATTTGCCGGAGAGGAGTTTTTCTATGCTGATTAGAATGCTCATATTTTTACCTCTTTTTGAGATTGTAAGAAATACTTACATGTTGTCTTTATCGCTGCTCTCTACATTATACTTAGCTGACTGGCCTCATTTAATTTTGTATAGACTTTTTTCATCATCAGCTCTTTGACCAAACTTCCGAATGATTGATCTCCCAGAATCTTTTCAAATATCTCCTGATTTTGATCCATCCGTTCAATCAATTTATCAATAAACATCTCTTCAAAAGCATATTTAAAGGTATCCATTTCATTGACCTTAGCTTGAGTTTGCAGTGTTGTATCCTCCATCAATTCAGCTTCTATCTGTTCAAAAAACAGTCTGTCAGCTTCCTCAAACTCGGTACCAAACCGCTCATTCAAAATATCAATAATCTCGGATAAAACCGCCTTCTCCTCTTTTGCCCGTTTAAGACCTGCCTCTGATAAACCGTCCAACTCACCATTTTCACCGGTGATCAAATCAATTGAGCCTTCCTTTATTTTCTGCAGACGGTAATACTCCATTGCCACTTCATCGACAAGTTTCATACTTTCCGATAAATCACGTTTAGGTAATTTTGTCTGCAGCAACCTGGCGTACGCATAAAACTTTTCAAATTCCGTTTCCCTGAAAGGCATAATCTGGGCAAGGAAAGAGTACAAATTTGTCCAGGTGCGTAAACTCTTTTTAAACTCCTCTTTTTCCTCTTCTGTTTCTATCGCCTTATAGC
>JABMQR010000165.1 GCA_013202335.1 Bacteroidota bacterium | reverse complement strand
GCAAACCCCGAACTGAAACGCAAGGCTAAAGCTTGGAATTTCTTTTAAATTATAGAGTTATCATTTGTGTCTGTGGTGATTTAGATTTGAGTGAGAAAACTAGAGGAAGTTCAGATTATATCTGAGATTAAAAATACATAACAAAGCTTTTTGTTCTTCACAAGTTAAAATATCCGGTAACTTTCTTGGCATTTTTGATAAAATCTCCATATTTACCTCATTATCGTATTTATGAGGTAATATTCACAGTGTTATGAATATATTTAGTGGATGTAATCGGAATGAGGTAAAACACACTCTTTTCTTCATAATTTTAATTATTGGGGGATCATCACACGTAACGGAAAACATTGTAACATAAGACAATTATACTTTTTATATAATTGCTTCATCAAATCTAATAGGCTCAGAACAGTGTTTCAAATTTTTCCGAATAAGAGCTAAATTCAATTGAATGTCTTGAAAATAAGAATTAGACGATTCTACACCATAAAAAATAGGAAGAATTCTGAGTTTTATCAGCATTGTATTGTCTATTTATTATTCTTTTTGCCCTCCTAAAACATTTTCGTATCCACAACTTTTTTGTAAAATAAAATTCTCTCCTTAATTCCCTGAATTATTCTTTGTAAGCAATTCCAGAGAGTGTAATACATTGTTTTTATCGACTGGACTTAAAATAGAACTGAATGAGTTATAAAGATGATTTACTTTCCCCTGATACTCATTCAATATATTTTCCCCAAATGATGAAATAGCAACCAGTTTGGACCTCTTATCATCAGGATTTTCTTCTTCATTAATCCAGTTTTGTTTTAAAAGACGTTTAATAACCTCGATTCCCGACGACATTTCCATGTAATTCACAGTGATCAGTTCGGATTTTTTCATTTTTCCATGTTGTTCAAGAACAAGAAGAAATTGATAATCCATAATAGTGGAAAAGGGACTATTGTTGATCAGTTTATTCACTCTGTTTCGTGTAAGATTACTGAGGGCAATTAAGAACATTCCTATAAAAGTTTCATCTTTTCCCATCCCCAAATGATCTCCATCTATATCGGAAGACTTTTGATCAACCATCCAATTAGCAAAAGCACTTTTCCAGTCCTCTTTAATCTCTTGTTTCTCATCTATAAATTTACCGTATAAACCGACTAATTGTTCAATTTTTAAAATATGTTCATCTATCATAAATAGACAATACTATGATTTCACAACAAAATCCAGTATTTTCCATTGACTTCGTGTTATTCTAGTTATATATTAGTTCTAAATAGCACCAATAAGTGCTATATCATATAAATATAGGAGATTGATGATGACTGATTCTATTGTTATAGAAGTTAAGGATATAAAAAAACAATTTGGAGATATTAAAGCAGTTGATGGCATTTCCTTCAGTGTCGGTAAAGGGAAAATCATTGCATTGCTTGGTCCCAATGGAGCGGGAAAAACAACCACAATTAATCTACTGACAACTCAGCTTAAACCGAATAGTGGTTTCGTTAAAATCATGGGATTTGACTCTATTAAAGAATCTAAATCTGTTCGAAAAAACATTGCTGTAACTTTTCAGGAAACCAGTATTGATCTGGAATTAACCGGAAAACAGATTCTTAATTTTTCCGGTGAACTGTACGGGATGAAAAAAAAGGAGATCAAAAAGAAAACTGAAGAACTTCTCCAGATGGTGGATCTTTCAGAAGCGAAAAACAGAAAGACAAAAACATATTCCGGAGGGATGAAACGAAGGCTGGAACTTGTGCGTTCATTAATGAACTCTCCTAATGTTTTAGTCCTTGACGAACCTACATTAGGCATGGATCCGCAGACCCGGAAAAAAATATGGGAATATATTGTCATGTTAAAAGAACAAAAAAATATGACAATTCTTCTGACAACCCACTACCTCGATGAAGCTGAACAATTATCAGATTATGTGTACATAATTGATCAGGGTCGGATAGTCCAGGCGGGAAACGCTTCTGAACTGATCAAGGAATTAGGAACAGATACCATTCGCTTGAAAGGTGAAGGCAATATTCAAGATTTCTCAAATAAGATTGAAAACTTATCCTATGTTGAACTTGTGAATTCGGACAATATTAATTCTTTACACATAGGTGTTGATTCTGGACAGAAACGTGCTACCGAATTATTAAAAATTGCATTGGAATGCCAATTTTCAGTTCATGAAATTGAAATAGTTACTCCTGACTTGGGTGATGTCTTTTTCAATGCAACTGGTAATGAAATAAGAGAATAAGAGGAAAAACATGAAAACTGCATACGTACTATGGAAAAAATATATGAGAAAAATGAGTGGCGAAGAGCTATTTGGAATGTTGATTCAACCAGTACTCTGGGTATTGATCTTCAGTAAAGGAATGGCCGGGATGATGGGACCTAATGTCAACAGTGGTGAATATTTAAGCTTTATGCTTCCGGGTATTATGGCTTTAACGGCATTAGGCGGGGCAATCGGTGGTGGTTTTACCTGGTTAAGTGAACGTAGTTCCGGTTTAGTCCGAGAGTATTGGGTTGCCCCTGTCCCTAGATGGGGTATCCTTCTTGGGAATATCCTGGCTAATATAACTAAATCACTATTGCAAACAGTTGCCATTGTCATCATTGGATTACTGGCAGGTGCTGTTTTTTCAACTTCTATTGCCGGAGTATTAGGTTCAGTTTTATTATTAGTTGGGTTCAGTCTCGGATTTGGGGCTATTGCACTGGCTATCGCATCAAAAACAACAAATGAAGGTGCTTATCATGCTTTAATTATGTTGTTGAACTTACCTCTTTTATTCTTAAGTAATGCCCTTTATTCTCTCGACACGCTGCCTCTATGGATGCAGATATCAGCCAGGTTCAATCCAGCAAGTTATCTGGTTGACGGGGTAAGGCAATTGATGATGAACAGTCCGGGAGATTTCCCTCTGTGGATGAACTTTGTAGTGGTCTTCACTTTTGGAGTTTTGTTCTTAATTATTTCAGTTAAGACTTTTAAGAAGTCACAGCAGCAATAATTTTTCACTATTATAGGAGGTATTCATGCAAAAGACAGTCATAATCACCGGAGCAAGTGCCGGAATAGGAAAAGCAACAGCCATTGGTTTAGCCCGGAAAGGTTATAAATTGATCCTAATCAATAGAGATAGTGAAAAATCAAGAAAAGCACTGGAAGAGATAAAAAAAGAGTCAGGAAATGAAAATATTCGAATGATCAAAGCTGACCTTGGTAATAATGATGATATAAAAAAAGCAGCAGAGAGATAATCAATTCAGAGATTTGTATTGATGTTCTGATCAATAACGCTGGTGTCTATAAAGTAAAAGAGCAGTTTACTTCTGATGGAATTGAAATGAATTTGGCAGTTAATTACCTGGCCACAGTAAGGCTGAGCAATTTATTATTACCACTTCTAAAAAAGGCACCTCAAGGGAGAATCATAAATCTGACCTCGGAATTGTATAAGAAAGGGAATGTTAATAAGGATCTCTTTGTAAAGGCTAAAAAATATAATGCCGGCCAACAATATGCTGATACTAAAATGGCCATAGTTTTATATACACAAAAATTGGCTGAAGAGCTTAATGGGACAAATGTAACGGTTAACTGTGTACATCCAGGTGTTGTCGCTTCCGATGTATTCAGGGACTATTCCAAATGAGTTATGAAAATCTTAAAACGACTTATTTCCAGTCCCGAAGAGGGAGCAAAACCATCAATAAAATTGGCTACAGATATTGATCTTAACAGTTTCACAGGAGCCTATTTTAATAAAGAGGATAATAATCCCATTCAAAATAATTATACAAATCCAGACTTAATCAATAAGCTCTGGAATCAGACTCAGGAGGTCTTAAATTGAAAATTAAAATCAAGAATAAATTCTTAAAAATCACATCAATTGTTATCGCCTGCATCCTTTTTATACTATTGATTGTTCCATTTCTTATCCCGGTGAGTTCTCCCAAGGGATTAGAATCTAATGAACAGGTAGCAACATCAGAGAGTAAATTTATAACTATTTCTTTTGAAGGAACAGATGGAATTGATTTACATTATATTGAATCAGATAAAAGTATAGATGAAGAGACTGTTTATGTTCTACTTCATGGATCACTTTTCAATGCATATACCTGGAATGATGTAATGGATTTTTTGATGATAAGGGGAGAGTCATGGCTTATGATCAAATTCCTTATGGGCTAAGCGAGAAACTTGTTTCAGAAGATTGGACAGGTGAAAATCCTTACACTCAAGACGCTGCGTTAGAACAATTGTTTGGTTTTCTTGATGCGTTGGGGCTAAAAAAAGTGGTACTAGTAGTCTGTAACATCTAAAAGTTC
>JABMQR010000164.1 GCA_013202335.1 Bacteroidota bacterium | reverse complement strand
CGGAGGAATTTAGTATGGTTATTATGACTCTCAATTGCGGCAGCTCATCTGTGAAATACCATGTGTATGACTGGGAAAACCGTGATGTTTTGGCAGTCGGTGTTGTTGAAAGAATTGGTCAGGAATTATCGCCTATTGAGCATAATTTTAATGGTGAGGAAATAATTGAGAATTTCTCCTGTCCCACTCATAAAGAAGCAATTGAAAAGATTATCAACATGGTTATTGATGAACAGCATGGAGTTCTTAGCAGTATCTCTGAGATTAAAGCAATAGGCCATCGGGTTGTTCATGGTGGTGAGATTTTCAAACAGTCAATAGTAATCACTGATAAAGCAATGAAAACCTTCGAATCTATGGTTCATCTTGCTCCATTACATATGCCGGCTAATATTTTAGGAGTTAAGGCAGCACAGCAAGTTTTGCCGGATATAATTCACTGTGCAATAATGGATACAGCGTGGCATCAAACCATGCCTAAAGAGGCTTTTCTCTATGCTGTACCACTTGAATGGTACAAAAACAACAACGTTAGGCGTTATGGATTTCATGGAACCAGCTATATATATACCGCCAAAAGAGCTGCTGCTCTTTTAGGAAAGAAGGCTCTTGAAACTAATATTATTATTGCGCACATCGGCAATGGAGCATCAATATGTGCCGTTAAAAATGGTGTATGTATTGATACCTCCATGGGGCTTACACCTCTTGAAGGATTAATAATGGGAACACGGTCAGGTGATTTGGACCCGGCAATTATTCCATTTATGATCAACACTGCAGGAATGTCTGCACATGAAATGGATACAGCTCTTAACAAGAAAAGCGGTCTTCTTGGAATTACCGGCAGATTCAGCGACCGCAGAGACATTCGGGATAATGCTGCAGCAGGTGATGAATCCTGCCAACTTGCAATCGATATGGAATGCTATCGACTCAAAAAATATATAGGTGCATATACAGCGGCCATTGGCAAGGTTGATGCAGTTATACTGACAGCAGGAGTCGGTGAAATGGCTCCTCATATACGGATCAAAGCCCTCTCCAATCTGGAAAATATCGGCATTTGTATAGATCCTGATAAAAATGACAAAGCAAGATGCCAAAATGCTGAATTGAAAATTTCAACCGAAGACTCCCCGGTAAAAATCTTTGTAATTCCTACTGATGAAGAGCTTGTTATGACAGAGGATACATATGCTTTAATCAACGGAACGTATGATATCCATACAAACTTCACCTATAGCTTTCAAAGTCATAATTATGTAAATAAAGCAAGAAAAGCTGCGTTTGCCAGAGATATGGTTAAACTTCCCTATTTAAGGGATCTGGTAGTATATCCCCCTGCAGAAACTCAGGAATACTAATTTAATAATAGTTAGAAATTGAGCACCGGTATAGCAATTTACCGGTGTTTTTTTATTGACATAATGTAGGTTATACTTTAACATATTCGTGAAGTTTCACGTGATACTTCAAGGAGTGTTATATGCCATCCGCACTTGCAGAAAAATTGCATGGGCTTCTGCTTCAGGATTTTTCATCAGGAAAGCTGCCTCCCGGATTAATCATAAACCGCAGACAAATTGCAGCTGATTATAATGTCAGTGTCACCCCGGTTCTTGAGGCAATGACCATGTTGGAACTTGAAGGGTTTCTTGAAACAATACCCAGAAAAGGGACACAGATTAAACCCATTACACTACAAAACATAACCGGAAATTTCATATTGAGAGATGCTGTAGAATCCAAAGCAGCCAGAATCTATTTTGGTAAAATGATTAAAAGCAAACTGGATTATTTCTTAGAATTTGCTGAAAAGGTAAATTCTGCTTCGGAAGACAACCTGGATGATTGGAAAACAGAGATCGCATTTCATCATGAACTTGTTTCATTGGCAGGCTTCCCCATTTTAACAGCGGAATATGACCGCATTATGCGGCTGCATCTATTTCATGGGATGAATCAATTAATACCAGAGTACTTAAAAACACCGAGAGATGATCATATACAACTGATAAATAATTT
>JABMQR010000013.1 GCA_013202335.1 Bacteroidota bacterium | reverse complement strand
CATCCCTGAAGTATGTACTATCCATATTGTTTTGTCCAGATGCTAATTGTGGGTACTGGGCAGGGCTAGCCATTCCCCTTGTCGGGCTGGCAGGAGACTTTCACTCCCAAGTGAGTGCGCCCTGCCGGGCGCACTAATTAAAAAGCCGCCAGATTAATGGCGGCTTTTCTGTTTGTATCTGGTTTAGTGATTTTTCTAAAAAGTAATTCGAATCTGTTAGCTATGATGCTATTTTCACTTCAATCTTTTTAGGCTGCTTTTCCGGAAGTTTCGGTATAACCAGTGTAAGGATCCCATTTTTAAACTCACCCTTAATCTTATCCTCAGATACTCCTTCCGGCAGTACAAAACTTCTCTGAAATGAAGCTGCACGTCTTTCCCGAATCAGAAATTCATCCTGCACCTTTTCACTCTCCACATCCTTCTCATTTTTCTCATTTTTCTCATTTTTCTCATTTTTAACAGATGAAATCAGAAGAACATGTTTCTCAACATTTACATCAACATCTTTTTCGCCATATCCGGGTAATTCAGCCTCTAGAATATACTCTTTATCATTTACACGGATATCTACCTTCGGAAGTTTTGCGCTTGATTCTGCAGGAAAATCTGACCAGAAGTTGCTAAATAGCCTGTCAAAATTATGCAAGGAACTCTGTACACTATACGGTCTTCTTGTTACGACATATTTCATATTACACCTCCAAGTGCTTATATTTTCAATCTCACAACTCTATATGCAGAAGTCATGCCAATTTTAATATACAATTCACATTTCTACATATTTCCTTTACCTATAAGTAATTAATAATTATTTTTAGGTAAATCCTTTTAATTTGTCGATCCTTCAAAAAAGCCTTGTGTGTTATTTTGACCTAGTGTGTTGTTTTGTCTTTATCAATGTGTCGTTTTGACTCACTGGTGCTGCAAGGGAAACTTATTATGTACTTTTTATGACACGGTTTTCCTGGAATCCTGTTTCTTTCTGCAAATACACTACAACCAATTTTTTCACTAAAAACCAGTTCACTTCACTTGCATCAGCATAACACACAGTTTATCCTTAATGTGGGGTATCGTTTTTATACAGCTAAAGAGAGGAGAAATGGTTATCAAAAAATCTTCAGGAACCAGCAAATCCCTGTTATTTGCAGCTGTTTGCTTCATCATTTGCTGTGGAATCTGGATTCCCATTGACAATTGGCAAACAAACATTACTATTCATAACAAACAGGACATAGTACAAAAAGAACTGGCATACAGCGGGTATATGCTGGGGAATACCGTAAATACACAATTCTCCCTCCTCTGGGGGATTCATGCATTTGTACAATCCTATCTGACAATAGGTGACAGTATATCGACCGAAAGTTTTGAGACCTTTGCATCCCAGATTATCACCCAGGCAACAGGTGTTCGAAATATGATAATTGCACCTAACGGGATTAATACATACGTCTACCCCCTTCAGCAAAACGAACAGGCAGTAGGTCATAACCTGCTTTTGGACGAACGCCTAACGGTTGCGGAAGATATTCAGAAAACAATAGAGAGCCGCAAACTAATATTAAGCGGTCCCTACGAATTACGGCAGGGTGGTTTTGGTGTTGTTGGACGGCTTGCTGTATATAATCAGGATGAGTTTTGGGGATTTGTTAGCATGGTTCTCGATATGAACCCCTTATACGAAAAAGCGGGATTACCACTTGAAACTATGCGAATCAGCCTGACGGGTGAAGAATCAACTTTCTATGGTGACATCGCTATTCATGGTCCAAATTGTATAACCATCCCCATTAAGGTTCAGAATGAAATATGGTTATTAACGGGTATGCCTTATGGCGGATGGACAGAAGGTATGTTCAGCAGCATGTTCCTGATAAGAATAATGGCACTGCTCTGCATTACGATACTATCATTTATGGTATACCTGATTTCACATAGACAACACGCACTTTCTGCACTTGTCGCTGACCGAACACAGAAACTACAGAAGGAAACAGAATCGCACCGTTTGGCAAAAGAGAACGCTGAAAATCTCAATGTACAGCTCAGTGAAAAAAGTGAATATATCTCAATTCTTATTAATACCCCCAGTAATTTAATTATCTTCTCGCTTGATAAAAATTATTGCTATACTTCGTTTAACAACAATCATGCTCTCAACATGCGCCAAAAATTTAGTGTAGATATCGCCCTGGAAATGAACATGCTTGACAATGTCCACAATTTGGAACATCGTGAATGGTTAAAGACAACATTTGACCGTATGCTTCGTGGAGACTCCTGGGTCGAGGAAATCAAGGATCCAAATCAGTCGAAATATTATGAATTCACCTTTACACCAATTCGTAATAACGAGGGAATCATTGGTATTTCAGTATTTGCCCAGGATATAACCTCTAGAAAAGAGTTCGAAACCACTCTGGCATCCGAAAAAAATCGGTTATCGGTTACCTTGCAGAGTATCGGTGATGGGGTTATAGCCACAGACACAAATGGCCGCATCGAGAACATGAATAACGTTGCTGAGGAATTAACCGGAACAACACTTACCCTTGCAGTAGGAAAACCACTAGCAACTACTCTGAAAGTAGTTACTGAACACTCCCGTGCACCTTTGCACATTCCCCTTGAGAAAATCCTGAATACCAGTGAGAAAACAGGGTTTGAGCAAAATGCTATTCTCGTCTCAAGAAACCGTTCAGAACATCATATCGAGCTGGTCTGCTCCCAAATTCTGGATGATGAAGGGGTATTTTATGGGGTTGTTATTGTTTTCAGGAATATTACCGAAAAACTCAAACTGCAGAACATTATGCTGCGGAATGTCAAGCTGGAGTCACTGGGGATCATGGCAGGCGGGTTGGCACATGATTTTAACAATCTACTGAGCGGAATTTTCGGGTATATGGAACTGGCAAAAGATCGATGCAGTGATCAGAAAGTTAAAGATTACCTGGAACAGGCACTGTCAGCTTATGACCGGGCAAAAGATATCACCTATCAGCTTTTAACATTCTCAAGAGGAGGAGCCCCTGTTAGAAAAGCTGTAGACCTACGCAATATTGTAAAAAAGAGTGCGGCGTTCGTAATGTCCGGATCAAGATGCACCATTGCCTACAACTTACCTGACAATCTCTGGTTTTGTGACGCAGACGAAAACCAGTTAGGCCAGGTCGTTGACAATTTGCTTATTAACTCCCAGCAGGCTATGCCTGAGGGAGGTTCTATCACCATAGGACTCATGAATGTCATCATTGAAAATAGTAGTAATCACCCGGGAATAGAGCCCGGGAATTATGTGGAAATGAAAATTTCAGATACGGGAACCGGTATCCGGAAAGATGTTTTTGAAAAGATATTTGACCCCTTTTTCAGCACAAAAAACACCGGGAACGGATTAGGTCTTGCCACCTGCTACTCAATTATTAATAAACATGGTGGAATTATCGAGGCTGACTCGACTGAAGGGAAAGGGACGACCTTCACCATTTACCTGCCGGGATCCGAAAAAGCTTCTGAAAAAGTTATTACTAAAGAGCTCGTACAGCATACCGGCACAGGTTTAATCCTTGTAATGGATGATGAACAATCGGTTCTGGATCTCACAAGGTTAATGCTGGAAAAATATGGCTACTCCGTCACTACAGCTCATAACGGTGAACAGGCAATAGAAATTTGCAGGAATATTTACAAATCGGGCAAATCCTTAGCTGGAGCATTACTGGACTTAACCATTCCCGGAGGTATGGGAGGAAAGAAGACTGCAGCAATACTTCATCACAAATTCCCGGATTTGGCGATATTCGCATCAAGTGGTTACTCCAACGATCCAATAATTGCCAACCCAACTGATTATGGATTCACCGACAGTATTCAGAAACCTTACAGCCTACAAGATCTTTCGGCTTTGCTAAACAAATATTTTACTTCATAAAACATCTTTATCAATGCACAAACTGCTTATCACCCAGTACATTCTATTCTGTTTGTCAAAAAAAAGATAATTACGCTTGACTCTTTACCGTATTTTCGTTAAGTTTGTTTTCGCATCCGCTAAACCGGAAGCCAACGGCGCAGGGTAGAGCAGTTGGCAGCTCGTCGGGCTCATAACCCGGAGGTCGCAGGT
>JABMQR010000163.1 GCA_013202335.1 Bacteroidota bacterium | reverse complement strand
GAATAATCCGCTTATTCGTAGCTATTATACCATTTTAGAGACATTCAGGGAATTCATTCGTGAATTATTATTCCAGTTATTTCTTTCCATCATATCGAATTATTCTGTTTTCGGGCAGACACTACATACTAATGGCCAGCCAGAGAAGTAAGCAGCATCTCCAGTTTTTGTATTAATGTGTTGTTGAGCGTTTTACCCCTACACCAAGGAACAGGGTCAAAACCTGTATAGTGTTCTCAAGATCATCGGTAAAAGTACTCTCTTGAAGTAGTATTTTCTGTTCACTGGTCTCTACATAAAGACGATAAAGATGTGATCTGTTTTGAAAGAAACTCATTGGATTAATCCTGCTGCGACCGGCATGTATTTCTTTCCTGCCGCTTCTCATGAATTCAAGATCTGTATACTGCAGACAGACAATCTCTGAAAGAGTGGATAAAAGATATTCCCTGGACACCAGCAGAGAGAACAGGTAAATTTTACGGACAAACAAATCATTCTCTTTGTCAAAAAGAATAACTTTATTAAATCCGGCTGCTACTGCAGATCCTGCAATAAAAAAAAGTATTAAAACTGTCCCAATCAGCCTGTTTCCCTGAAAATCCTGTTCTAAATTAAAACTAACAATTGCGGTTGCCAGTAGAAGAAGGCAGATCCCTCCATACATTACTCTTCGATGAGAAGAGGCAGTGATTGCCACTGCCTCCTGATTAATAATTTTTATTTTTGAAGAAGATTTAAATGGAGTCATTGGGTATTACAACCTTACTACTTTCAGTTTTTCCCTAA
Source organism: Bacteroidota bacterium (assembly GCA_013202335.1). Next base: position 32,536 of record JABMQR010000163.1, on the reverse strand, counting down.
TGGGTTATGACACGCATAGAAGTGACCATCACCCCTGTCAACAAATTCCGGCCTCTGCTCTGAACAGATCTTTGTAGCCTTTGGACAACGCGGGTGAAAAGTACAACCTGAGGGTGAATTAACCGGAGATGGTACATCACCCTTCAATATCGTTCCTTTAAAAGAGATTTCCGGGTTAGCAACCGGGACCGAACCAAGTAGTGATTCCGTGTAGGGATGCTGAGGGGAGCTGTAAACTTTATCAGCATCTGCCAGTTCTGCCATTCTGCCAAGGTACATTACCCCAACTTTATCTGATATATACTGCACAACACTTAAATCATGTGCAATAAATACATAGGTCAGATTCAGCTCTTCCTGCAAATCAATCAGTAAATTCAGCACCTGTGCCTGAATTGATACATCCAGAGCAGATACTGGTTCATCACAAATTATAAGGGATGGATCAAGAGCCAGAGCTCTTGCAATACCAATTCTTTGGCGCTGACCGCCCGAAAACTCGTGTGGATAGCGTCTCTCAGCATTAGCCGGCAACCCAACTATTTCAAGAAGTTTTCTGACTCTCTTATCAACTTCTCGGGATTCCCAGAGCTTAAACTCCATAGGACCTTCTGAAATCAGATCTTTAACCAGCATCCTGGGATTTAATGATGCCCAGGGATCCTGAAAAACCATCTGAATGTGCCTTCTGTTCTTTTTCAAAACATCCCGCGGCATTGATAAAATATCGGAGTCAAATGCCAACAAATCAGCTTCTCTTTTGAGTGAAGCAATAATATCAGTCAGACTTCTTATTTCTGTCTTTACAGCACGGGTCAGCTTTAAATTTTCTGCTGCAAGCGTTGCCCGACGTTCTTCAGCACCTTCACGCTTAGCATCAATTTCAAGCACACTCTTTATAATCCCTTCATTTGGGTTAATAAAAACTCTGCCGCCTTCGGCCTCATAAAGTCGAATTATCAACCGTCCAAGTGTTGTTTTTCCACAACCTGATTCACCTACCAGACCAAGTGTTTCTCCACGTTTCAGCTCAAATGATACATCATCAACTGCCTTCAGCATTAGTTTTTTATTGGAAAAAGCGCTTGCTTTAACAGGGAATATCTTTGTTGCTTTATGTACCTTTAATAATAGATCATCCATATTTATCCCCTAGCCCTCAAGCGGAATCCGCGTTTATATTTACGGTCTCTCATAATCTTTGCAGCTAAATCTTCACTCTCTTTTTCTTCATTATGATAAAGAAAACAGCGAACAAAATGATTGTTCTCAATCTCCATAAGTTTAGGTTCCAAAGCAAAACACTTTTCCATAGCCTTACTGCAGCGTGGAGCAAACCGGCATCCTTTTGGAAAATCAGAATGATCCGGAAGATTCCCTAAAATAGTATTCAACTTTCTCCGGGTTCCATCTTTATGCAATTTCCCCTCACCTAGTACTGGTATCGAAGTTAATAATCCCTGAGTATAAGGATGTAAGGGTTTTTTAAAAACTGTTTTAACATCGGTACTTTCTACTGCTACACCCGCATACATAACCATAACCCTATCGGTAAATCCTGCAATTACGGCTAAATCATGAGTAATAAAAATAATTGATGTTTCATGTTTTTCCTTCAAGTTTCCCATCAACCGAAGAATCTTTGCCTGAATTGTTACATCCAGAGCAGTTGTCGGTTCATCTGCAATCAATATAGACGGCTCACAAGCCATTGCCATAGCTATCATACCACGTTGTCTAAGACCACCAGAGAGCTGAAATGGATATTCATCAACCCGTTCATCCGGATCAGACATTCCAACCATATCCAAAAGATTAATACTTTCAGATTTTGCCTCCTGCTCTGTCATACCTCTGTGAAGCATCAAAACTTCAGAAATTTGGTTTCCCAGAGTAAACAAAGGGTTCAAACTTGTCATCGGTTCCTGAAAAATCATGGAAATTCTGTTCCCTCTGATTTTCCGCATCTCCTCTTCCGGCAGTTTTAACAGATCAGCGCCGTCATAGAAAATTTCACCTGTTTCTATCTTACCAGGTGGTGTCTGAATGAGATTCATAATTGACATTGAGGTTTGTGATTTTCCACAGCCTGACTCACCTACAATGCCCAGAATTTCTCCTTTATCAAGATGAAAGTCCAACCCATCAACGGCTCTTACAATATGTGTGTGATGATAATAATATGTTCGTAAGTCTTTAACTTCTAATTGATGACTCATATATATACTCCCTGTACCTAGTGTTAGTGCTTACTTTTTGGGTCTACAGCATCACGAATACCATCACCAAAAAAGTTCCATGCCATAATAGCTATGAAAATTGCGAATCCAGGCACCAGCAGCCATGGAGCATTTTGAACTGTTCCATAATTTTTCGCTGCAGCCAGCATAAGTCCCCACGATGCCTGCGGTTCCATAATTCCGAGGCCGAGAAGGCTCAACGCCGATTCACCAAGTATGTAGCCGGGTACTGTTAAGGTTGCCTGAATAATCACGAAGGAGAGTGTATTCGGTAGGATATGCCGTTGAATAATTTTCCATTGAGATAATCCCATAGTCCGTGCACTCAGAACAAAATCCTCGTTTTTCAATGACAGAACCAATCCCCTAATAATTCTTGCTAACCCTGCCCAGCCTATAAATGAGAGAATTATTATTATCAACATATACACTTGACTGGAAGTGAGGCTTGATGGAAAAGAAGCCCTCAGGGCAAAAAGTAAATAAATTGATGGGAATGCCATAACAATCTCACCAAATCGCATAAGAACCACATCAACTTTCCCGCCAAAATAACCTGCAATACCGCCAATAGCTAGGCCGAAAATAAATATAAGAATAGCCCCGACTATTCCAACTGTGAGTGATATGCGTGCTCCATGCAGCATTCGGGAAATGATATCCCGTCCATGCTGATCAGCTCCCCAGAAATAGACACCACCGGTCTTTGATCCGAAAAAATGTCGATTTGTTCTAAAAAGGCCAAGGAAGCTATAGGGAACTCCTTTATTTAAAAAACCCAAAAAGTTCTTATTTCCTTTAACCAAATAAAGAGTCAACTCCTGCATTTCTTCTTCTACAAGAAATTCTCCCATAGAAAATTCAATACTGACATCCTTCTCCGGATTCGCTTCCAACTGCCTGAGTGTCTCTTCGAGGCGTACCATTACATCACTATCTGCTTCAACTCTGAAGTGTTTTTTGACATTGTCTAAAGTTGTTTTCAGTCGTACTTCGAAATCTGAATCATAAGAAATTGATCTGAGTTCTCTTTTTGCTACCAGGACTTCCTGTGATATTGCTCTAATTGTATAACTTGGAACAATTTTATAAGTTTTAAAAGCTACATTTGTAATTACTTTTTCATATACAAAGGGTTTAATTGAGCGATCACCTTCTGCATTACTGTAAAACCACTCAATCTCTGCAGGGGGATGAAATGATTTGTTTTTGTCACGCCATTTCATAGAATATGGTGATAATATATCGGCAAAAAGAGCACACCCATAAAGGATTATAAGTATAATTAACCCTATTTTCCCAAGAGTATGTTTCTTAAAACGTCTTCGATAAACTGTCCAGAGTGATTCACTTTTCTTAGCAATCCCTTCCCTGGTTTCTATCTCAATTTCGTGCTGTCGATCAGGCGTGTTGTTTTCCATAACTTTTTTATCCATCAGCTTATCCTCACTCTGGGATCAACAATTGCCAATACAATATCAGCTAATAGATTACCTAAGATCAACAAAATAACACCATATAATAAACTTCCGACGACAAGATACAAATCCTGTGCCAGTATCGCTTCCAGCATTACCTTCCCAAGTCCAGGCCATGCCAAAACTCTTTCAACCAGTGCAGAACCGCCAAGAATTGCACCAAACTGAAATCCAAAAATAGTTATCATTGGATTTATGGCATTTCTGAGAGCATGTTTGTAGACTACTTTTTTCTCAGAAAGTCCTTTTGCCCGTGCTGTTGTTATATATTGCTGTCCCATAATCTCCAGCATATTTGCACGCATAATTCGGGTTAAACTTGCCATAGCAGAAGTTGCTATTACAAAAACAGGTAATATCATATGTTTTACTGTATCAAGCAAATACATAAACCAATTTAAATCACCTGAATTAACCGCATGCATTCCACCCAAAGGTAACCAGTTACCAGTTTTTGAGATCAGGTAAATAAGAAGAAATGCGAGAAAATAGTTTGGTATAGATAGTCCAATAAATGCCAAAACTGAAATCGTCTGGTCACCCAATTTGTATTGGTGAGTAGCAGCATAAATTCCGGCAGGTATGGAAAATCCCCAGGCTGCAACTATTACCACTATTGATAATAGAATGGTATTGGATGCCCGCTGACTTACAATCATGAATACCGGAGATTTATATATTTGTGAAATCCCAAAATCCCCATGCAGGGCATTCCAAATAAACTTGAAGAATTGGATAAACCAGGGTTGATCCATACCAAAGCTCCGCCTGAAGTTCTCTAGATCTGCTGGTCGAATATTCGGATTCAAAGCCATTTGAGAGAAAATATCTCCTGGTGCTAATTGTATAAGAGCAAAGCCTGTGGCAATGACTACAAAAAGCATTGGAATCATATGTATCAGTCGTCTGATAATAAATCTGAACAACAGAGGGCTGATCCATATAAGTCTAATTAACCATAATACTGCTTCCATGAGAAGCAGTGAAAAAAGAATAACGTTACTGTTAAAAATAACAAGAACAGCTAACAGCACATCAGCGATCAATGTCCATCGCCAGTTAAAGGAATTACGTTTTGTCATTGGATAGTATCCTTAGAGGATATATTTGGCCCGCCCGAATAATCGGGCGGGCCAATATTAGTAAAATTTACTTTTTCAGGACGTAAGCAACCCTGTATTGGGAACTTACTTAATATACATATGATCCATAATACCTTTCCAGTTAAAACCATCAAGAGGTCTGTGGTAGATATTACCGAACTTATTGCTGTATGCAGCCATTACACTTGCGTTAAAGGTGAAAATCCATGGATTCTCTTCAATCCAGAGTCTCTGGACAATCTCGAAACCAAGTTTTCTCTGCTCTTCATCAGTAGTATTGTTTGCAATTTTCCAGGCTTCATCAACTTCATATTCCCAATAAGTCAGCGGTGCTGTCTGATTTGGATTGATCATATGAAGGTTTCCATTAGAAGGATATACGTTAGAACCTGAAATTGGGTCAACCGATCCGGTAAGTCCGATAAGAATTCCGTCCCAGTTTTGACCACTCAGGAGTTTACCAACCATAGTATTAAAGTCTTCAGGTTTAAACTGTACCTGTACACCAACTGCTGCTGCCTCTTCTGCAAAGAGGGTACCAACTGCTTCTCGAACGGTATTTCCAGAATTTGTGGTAAGTTCCATCACAATCTTGTTACCAAGGTCATCTTCTCTCCAGCCATCACCATCTGTATCTACCCATCCAAGACCATCAAGTATTTCTATAGCCATTTCAGGATCATATTTTGCAGCTGCATCGTCTGCTCCAGCCCAGTAATAGGGGGAAACTCTTGGAATAAATGAGTATTGAGGATACCCAAATCCAAATGCAACATTGTTGATTATAGTCTGCCGGTCAATCAGGTAGGCCATTGCCAGTCTAAATTCTTTGTTTGTTGTCCAATAGATTACTTCCGGTTTAACAGTTCCGGGAACCAAATTGCCATCTTCATCTTCAATATCAGGATTCTGGTTGAATACCAGGAAGGTAGTTCCGAATGCCGGTCCTACATCATAGATTGTTGCATCAAGTGCATCCATCTTTTCCTGACTGAATACTGCATAATCTTCACCTCTAAGTCCTAAGGTATCCAATTCACCAGCTAAGAATCGTGCAAGCTGAGTATCCATATCTTCAACAAAAATGTAGGTTGCTTTGTCCAGGTAGGGAAGCTGCTGTCCAGCTGCATCATACTCTGAATTATTTGGGTTTCCAGCCAGAACTATTTTTTGTCCGGGAACATATTCGTCAATTACGAAAGGTCCACAGCTGACTATTTCAGATACATCAGTATCAAGTCCCCAGAATGAGGTTACTGCTGCATAGTCAATTGCAGGATCTTTATTTTCTACTAAGGACCAGTACATTGCACCATCTTCATTCACAAGTTCTGTTTCGTATTCAAAATCAAATCCCATGCTCTTGTCCCATCCAATTAATGGGCCAAATACATGCATTGGATATACAGGAATACCACCGAGTTCAACAATACCGGCATATACAGTCGGGAGTGTCAATTTGTAGGTATACATATCGATAAGTTCTGCTTTTGCAGGAATCTGTGCAGAATACCCGTCAACATCGGTATCAATTATGTAACCGGATCGGGAATTGCTTCCTACATCTTCTCTAAGAATCAGTTGATTTAGAGAAAATATGATATCTTCTGCTGTAAGATCATCACCGTCAGACCAAAGAAGTCCTTCCTCAATCCCAACAGTAATTGTCAGCTCATCTTCAGATACTTCATACCATTTGCCAAATCCAGGAGTTGATACAAATTCAAGGGTGAACTGATCACGTTCGATAGCTCCATTGGTTAAGAAAGCAGTTACATCAGTTGAAGATGTTTCAGCAGCAATAACATCATTAAAGGTTTTGGGTTCACTTCCGAATGTTGAGCGTACGAATTCCCCGCCTGGTTTTCCAACTTCCCAGCCATTGCTAAAATCAATGGGGACAAGATCGGCCGGAGTATCTCCGGTGACTTCTGCAGGTGCTACTTCCTCGCCAGCCTCTTCAGCTTCCTCTGCAGCCTCTTCAGCTTCCTCTGCAGCCACTTCTTCAGCTTCAGCTTCAGCTTCAGCTTCCTTCACTTCCTCTTCAGTCACTTCACCTGTCTCAACAGCATCAGCAGTATCGACAAACTCTTCTGTAACTTTTTCTTCTTTGCCACCGCAGGCAACCAGTGAAAAGATAAGAAGTACAGAAAGCAGAATCAACAATGTTCTCTTCATATTTTCCTCCTATGCATTTTGGATCAATCACCTATGCATTCTAGTTATATTAGATTATACGTTTTTGACAACCCCGTCAATAAATATGTCATGACGATACTCACCAAAAACCTTTATAACCTATTACCCTGTATAATATCAGAAAAACCCTCGCTTATAAAGATAAATTTCGAATAACTTAGGCAATCGCGTGCAGTAAAATAAAATGTCGCCATAATTGGGAGAAAAAGGGATAAAAAAAAGAAATTCCCATGAATCACTGGTATTTTTGAAAGATCTTCAACTCTTATTTACTGTAGATTATTTAAGCAAATCACAGCAGCAACAGGGAAAATCAGAATTATGAAACGTGAAAAAACACCAAACAGCTTTTATAAAAAGAAAAAAAAGCAGTATAATGCTCTATTACTCTTCAAACTAAATTGTAATTATGGTTTTTTCAGAAAAACCAATGAATAGAAATAAGGATTATTTATGCACCCAAAACTTGCTGACATTGAAGACCGAATGCGGGTTATGCTTGATCAACTTGATACGTATCTTGAAAACCGCTACTCGGGAATTTATCATCTCCACCCCAACAGACTTCCCGAAGGAGGTGCAGCAAGCCCTTCATACGATGGCCTTTTCAGTGTATTTGCAAAATTCTCACTTGGTTACGGGTCTGTAAACGGAAGAGGATATGTATTGACAATTGATATATCCACATTGGAAAAAGTTCCGGATAATATCCGGAAAAAAATTGAAAAAGAAGCCGCTGAAAAGATTGAGTCTATGATACCGGATTTTTTCCCTGAAAGAGAGATTCATGTAACAAAGGATTCATCCATTTACAAGATAACGGGAGATTTCTCATTAGGAACTGTATAAGGCCTCATCTCAACAATAATTGATGCCAAATCTCTGGAAGCGCTTCTTACAAACTCCCGAAAACCTGAAGAAACCGGCTTTGTTCCATCAGCTTCATCAGAGATTATACGAATCTGAGCAAAGGGTATTTGCCTCATCAAAGCAGCGGCGGCTGATGAAAACCCTTCCATATCCACAGCAAGTACATCTCTGCGGGTAAGTACATCAGCATACCTCCCCTGCAGTTCAGGAGTCATATATATATCAGCACTTCCTGTACAGCCCACAGCAAGGGTTCTCTGAAAATCTCCTCTTTTTTGCAAATCCCTAACAACAGTAACGATTTTAGCAGTTATGTTCTCATCAGTACGAATTAAGCTTTTCATGGGTCCTGAACTCCCACCTGGCATAACCTTTGCTGCCCAATAATCCATATCATATTGTACAATCGTATCGGACAGCACAATATCCCCAATTCTCAATTCAGGATCAACTGCACCAGCAATGCCCACAAAGATAACCCTATCAGGACTGCACTCACTTATTAGCTCAAAAGTAGAGATATAACTATTAATTTTCCCAATTCCCGTAACAGCTGCAACCACCGGTTCACCCTCTGCAGTCACGCCGGATGTATAATGAATATCTGTATTCACCCCTAAAAAAATTTTAGATTTTTTCTTGTCTTGTAAAGCACCAATACATGCTGCAATCTCTCCATTAAAAGCTGATAAAACCAGTGTCATATCAATCCACCACCTCATAGGTATTGGAATACATCGGTATTGCAAGAGTATCCAGGATACTTTCAATCAGAACACCCTCTCTCACAGGAATATGCCGTAGATAAGTTTCCCGAATAGCTTTATATACAAACTGCACTGCCTGATCTACAGCTTCAGGAAAAACCCCTCCCTTGAGCAGGCTGCCGACAATCATACTGGCAAACATATCCCCTGTCCCGGGATACGAAGCAGGTAGGTACTCGCACTCAACTTTCCAGAAGGTATGAACACTTTTATCATAGGCATAGACTGAACTGAAGCGTTCCCTCCCTTGTGCGGGGATACTGGTTATTACGACTTTCTGCGGACCCAAATCCGCCAGCTCCATCAGATACTCTTTGATTTCACCTATCTGAAGTTCCGGTTTGACAGGCTTATTCAATAACAAAGCAGCTTCAGTATAGTTTGGGGTAATAACATCAGCTTTTTTCACCAACTCACTCATTCCATCAATCATTTCCTTACTAACCGGCCCATACGGCTCCCCGTCATCACCCAGCACAGGATCAACGAGAATAAGTGGTTTAACACCATGGGTATTTTTCCTGCAGCTTTCGATAAAATCCGAAACAATAATAATTTGATCAGCTGAACCGAGAAATCCTGAATACACAGAGTTAAATTGAATCCCCAATAGATCCCAATGTGAAATGATCTCTTTCATAGATTCAGTCAAATCAAGAAAATAGTAATCATCAAATCCACTGGTCTGAGTTGACAGTAGTGCTGTTGGAAGCGGGCAAACCTGAATACCCATTGAGGAAAGGATCGGAAGCACCACAGTAAGTGATGATCTTCCAAAGCCTGATAAATCATGTATGGCTGCAACTCTTGGAACTATACGGGTTTGTGGGGTATCCATCATTAACAACTGTTCCTTACAGAAACGAAAAAGCTATGCTGAACTACTGTTCAGAAATCAATATACATAAGTTTTAATCAAAACTACTAATTTTTATAATTGCCTCGCATCTTTGATAATAATATCGTGTAACGTGTTATAAATGCAACCAAATCGATCAAATTCCTACAACTTTACATCACACACTCCACTCTGTATACTTACAGCAAAAGAGAGGAGGCCTCCATGGTTTTTATTGATTCTGATACACAGTTCCCTGTTGCAGACCCTGAAATCTACCCGATACATAAAGCCCTTGAATCACTTTCAAATGGTCCAAATGGCCAAAATCCTGCAATAACCAATACCTTTTCAGATCAACTGGAATCAATGATTCTCTCAGTCTCAGGTTGGCGAAAAATATTTGCCGATGACGGCAGTGAGGAAAGTTTCTCAACCTATATTACTCCGGCAGATACGGTAATTTCCGGAATTATTGCCGCCGCATTTGCTGATCATATGATTGCTTCATTACCTGAGAAACACACTCTTACTATAATAATCGGGATGGATACACGACCAACTGGTCCGGCAATTGCTGACAGCATTACCCGAATTCTGCTTGCCAGAGGTATACAAGTCAAACATCTTTTTATATCTGCAGCTCCTGAGTTAATGGCATACTCTGCGGTCAATGAAGCTGTTGATGGATTTGTATATATAACAGCCAGTCACAACCCGGTAGGGCATAATGGTCTCAAATTCGGTAGAGATGGAGGGGTTTTTGACCGGGAAGAGGCTGCTGTACTCATAGCAAGATTTAGGGAGTACTGTACTGATGCAGACCTCCCGGAAAAACTCGCAATCATGGAGCAATCAGTAACCCCGGAAAAGTATCTTAATACTTTGAAACAAATTAGCAGAAATAAATATGAGGCACTTGATACATATCGTGAGTTCACCATCATGACAGCTGCAAGCACTCAAGGTATTTGCGGCCAGGATCAGGTACTCAGTAAAATTCGTAGTTATACGGAGAATATCGGTCTTGGAATTGTCGCAGAATTAAACGGCAGCGCAAGAACATGTTCAATAGATATAACTTTTATGAAAGAGCTTGGTATTCGAATGCATGCTGTTCATACTAAACCGGGTGATATTTCACACAGAATAATTCCGGAAGGATTCAGTCTTGATGAATGCAAGTCAGAATTGGAAAAAGCCTATAAGAATGATCCGTCATACCTATTCGGCTATGTGCCTGATAATGACGGAGACCGGGGTAATATTGTTTATATTGATGAAACTACCGGATTAGCAAAGGCTTTGGAGGCACAGGAAGTTTTTGCCCTTGTAGTAATGTCTGAGCTTGCTTTTTCAGAATATTCAGAGGCTCGGAAAAAGGTAAGACATAAACAGGCAGTTGTGGTTAATGGACCAACTTCCATGCGTATAGAGGCAATTGCCAGAGCATTTGGTGCAGAGGTCTTTCGCTCCGAGGTTGGCGAAGCAAATACGGTCAATCTGGCTAAAAAGCTGAGAAAATCAGGTTACTCCGTCCGTATTTTAGGCGAAGGCTCCAATGGTGGAAATATTACACACCCTGCATCCGTCAGGGATCCACTCAACACGTTGATGTCATGCATTAAACTTATGGCTTTACGAGATGCTGATGGATTATTCAAAATCTGGTGTGATCGATCAGGGCAGTCTGAAGCCTACTCAATAAATTTTACTTTTCCTGATATCCTGAAAACCCTGCCCAAATTTATAACCACCGGTACCTCTGAAGAATGTGCTGTCTTAAAAATCCAGGGAACATCACAGGCCCGGCTAAAAGATGCATATGAAAAACTATTCCTTGAGCATTGGGAAAAGGATGCAGAAACACTATTTAGCTCATTAGGAATTGTTTCATGGAATGAGGTTAATACAGAGGGAATTGAAAGCCGGAAAGGTATGGGAAAAGAATTTCGTACAGGTCAGGAAACCGGAGGGCTGAAAATTATTTTCTCAAACAGCTCAGGTGAAGAAACCGATTTTATTTGGATGCGCGGTTCTGGAACTGAGCCGGTATTTAGAGTTCTTGCAGACTGTAAAGGTTCAGACAAAGAGCGGAAAAAAACTCTTCTTCGCTGGCATACCAATCTTGTATATACAGCGGACAGGCAACGATAACTCTTGAGGAGTATAAATTGACCGGAAGCCGGTGGGTTATCTCATTGATAAACCTATTTAAAAAAAAGAATTATTCGAATAAAAAACTTTTTCACGTTTTTTAGTGAATGTTTCATTGCTAATTTCTTTCTACCTGTAGATTTCCAGCTGGTAGAATCCCACCGGCTTCCGGTCAGTTTATGAGGAGTAATTGTATTGCTCATCAAGGTACTCATCCCAATACTCATTGACACCTTGAATTTGGGATTGTATCATCACTATAGGTTAAATATATGGAAAACAAAGAGGCTCTGCGATTAGATACTAAATTGCAGTTGTTGGAACATCTTTACGATAAGGATCCGGAGAAAGGGATCGTACTTGCCAGTGAAGTAATAACTGCAGCAGAGAAGGCAGCATTGCATAAGCATCAGGCACAAGGTCTGGTATATCTTGGATACATCCGGGTTTTTCAGGCTGATCTGCAATCCGCCCTTGATGCTTTTCATGAAGCCCTCTCACTTTTTATTGAGAAAGATGAGCATCAGGGAATTATACAGGCAGAAAACGGCATCGCAACAATTTGCCTAAAAACCCAACAATATGTTGATGCAATACAGCATCTCGAATTTATTCAGGATCTATCACTTGAAACCAATGATATCCATGGGCTTTCATTGTCCTATATCAATCTGGGGATGGCCTATAGTAAGCTTGGAGAGTTTGAGAAAGCAATGGGTTTTCTGAGCAATGCCGAGGAAGTTGTTGCTATAACCCAAAACAATCAGCATATGGGGACTATCAATCTGATATACGGAACCCTTTACAGCCAAAAGGGTGAATTTGATACTGCATTGGATCACTTACACAAAGCACTTGAATTTTTTGAGAACATCCAAATTGCTGACATGCCTGAAGTACTTATAGAAATTGCAAAAATTCATTCTGCTAAAGGAGAACTGGCAACTGCTGAACAGTACCTGCAAACTGCCAACTCTCTTGCCTCCTCAAATAATCTGGTTCAGGGCAGGTTGGAAATACTCCATGAATTGGGGCGAATTTCATTAGTTCAACAAGATTTTATCAGAGCTGCAGCCTATTTTGAGGAAAGTTTTGAAATAGCTGAGAGATGTAGTAGTTATTATTTTATCAGGAAGAATGCATATGAGTTATTTAACTACTATTATACTGAAAAGAATTATTCTTCAGCTGTCGAAATTAGCAGAAAAATATGGGATTTTGATAACCAATCAGAAGAAAAAATACAATTAAAAACTAATCTTTCTCAATACATAACGCAAAAGCAGCTTCAACGGGTTAGTAAGGAAAGAGATCTGCTGAAAAGACACAGCCAGATGGTCCAGAACAGTAATCAGCTTATCCATACTATCAGCAGGATCGGAAAGGAAATTGTTTCGATTCTCGATTTTAAGATCAGTATAGAACATATTTACCAAAATATATCAGAATTGATGATAGTTAACTTCTTTTCCATAGTAACTTATGATGATGTGAATAAAAATCTGCAGGTCAGGTTTTCCTATGATAAAACCTATAATCATAGAGAAATGGAAATAGATATTGATTCTGTGCACAGTCTGGCTGCCTACTGCGCCAGGGTGCGCAAAAATATTCTTATTAATGACGGTATTGATGAAATCCGGCAATATGTTCCTGAGTTCAGGAGTTTGCTGAATCAGACACGGGAGTGTAAATCATTTATATTCATTCCTCTTGAAACACGCGGAGCACTTGAGGGTGTACTAACTGTACAGTCGTATGAGGCAAATCAATACTCATTAAAAGAACTCGACATACTCTCAACCATCGGTAATTATATTGCTGTGTCGCTCAGCAACCAGAAAAACCTGAACAAACTTAAACAAAAAAATGATGAGCTTAAACTAAAGCAGAAGCACCTTGAACTTACACTTGAGGATCTGCGAAGTGCCAATCGGAAAATTGAGCATATGGCAACCTTTGACAGTCTCACAGGGCTTCCAAACAGAAGGCTTTTGATGAAAAGGCTTCAGGGTATCCTAAGTTTGGCAAGGCGGTACAATAAACCTCTGGGAATATTTTTTATAGATCTTGATAATTTCAAATCAATTAATGATACCTTAGGTCATCAGGCCGGGGATTCAGCGTTAAAGATCATCGCTGACAGAGCAATCAACTGCCTAAGGAAATCCGATCTTATTGCAAGAGTCGGCGGAGATGAGTTTATAGCTGTTTTCAATGATATTAAGAAAGTTGAAGACTTACCAATAATTGCCATGAAATTAATCCAATCCTTTTCAAAACCCCTTGAACTAATGCGAAGAGAGTTCTCTATCGGTGCAAGTATTGGGATCAGCCTGTTCCCAGCCCATGGTACAACTATTGAAAGTCTCATTAAAAATGCTGATGTTGCTCTTTATCAAGCAAAAAACAGTGGGAAAGGACGCTATTCACTCTATTCAGAGACACCTGCTGATAGTATGGAATCCAGGCTGGATACCGCTTTTTTCAAATCTGAAGATGAACTGTATTTCTTTAGCTGAACTGAATACAAATAAAAAATTATCTCACATTTTGATAAATTCCAAATCTTTGATTTGGATTGAGCTGCCTGTTACTACCCTTTTCACAAACCGCATGATATACTTAAGGTTGTAGGAGGGCTAACATGTATCGTTATATAAGAAGAAATGCAATAGAGCTTGAATACAAGCATTTAGAAGAGATTGCACAGGTGTTTCCAGATTTGGAAATAGATACTGTTAACTATAAAGATAATGGACTCGTGTATGATATTTTGATTGTAAATAACGAATTGGTTTTCCGGTTCCCGAAATTTGACTGGGCATTTGATGATATGTATAAGGAAGCAGCCTGCCTCAAACTTGCCGGGGATTTTTCTGATATCTCTATTCCAAAGTGGCAGCTGCATAATAATTCATTCATTAGTTATAATCGGATAAACGGTTCAGCTCTTACTGATCATGAATATGAGAAATTCAGTTCTGATCAGAAAGTTTTATTAGCAAAAAACTTAGGCCGGTTCCTCCATGGTATACATGGGATACCGCAGAAAAAGATAAAGAGTGCCAATATTTTACCATCGCTTACTGTGCATAGTTATGATGACTGGCTAAAACTCTATGATGATGTTCAACAGGAACTATTCAGCTATTTAACTGCTTCAGCCAGAGATAATGTAGATGCACTATTCAGGGTAATTATTGCTGACAACACTTTTACTGAATACACTCCATCCTTAATTAATGGCGATCTGACAGACTATCACCTTCTTTTTGATGCTAGAGAAAAAAAATTAAATGGAATAATTGATTTTGGATCAGCCGGGATCGGAGATCCGGCAACAGATATTGCATGCCTTTTATTGCAGTATGGGGAAAATTTTGTTAGTCGGATTGTCCCGTTTTATCCTAAAATACCCAAACTTATTGACAGAGCCAGATTTATCGCCTCAACCTACCCGCTTCAATGGGCACTGGGGGGAATCAGGACGGGAGACAATTCATGGTTTCTTGTTCATCTGGGAAAAACAGGTAATATTCACCCAATTGGTTCCCCTATAGCTTGTATCTGATTTATAGTAATAACACTCTCAACAGACTAATATACGTCTAAAAAATTAGTTCATGAGACCGGCTATTGCAGCGCCTAAAACAGGAGCATTATCAACGGATATTATTTCATAGTATCTACCATGCTTCTTACCCAGAAACTGATGCAGATAATATTCAGTATATACCTTTAGGTTATGTGTTTTATAAAATGTCGTACCATCAGCATTAATACATGCGGGATATGTTGGATGGGTTCCAATATCAGCTTTTAGCACTGCTGCTGAGAGATTAACCGCAGTCAGCTTCCCTGCCCGTTCAATAACTGCATCCAACAGCTGATAAAGGGCAGCAGAATCATCATCATCTGCACAGCACCAGGCAAGCTGACCTGCAGTATTTTGCGGTTCATGAAGAAAACTATCCATTATGATGGTATCTATCGGTCCCAGAGTTCTATACTTATCACAAAAATCACTGCTAAACAGGCTTGAATCAATAGCTGTTTCAATTACCTTCCCCGCGTAAGGACCAAGATAGGCTCCTGAAATAAGCTTCTCAAAGTGATACATCTCTGGATTTTCAGTTGTTGCATAGAATTGTTGATCCAGGTGACTTCCCTCCAGACCAAAACCACCAGATTCAACATTTATAACCTGATAACCGTTCTGATCAAGCCCTGAGATCTTCGTAATGTTTTTATTACTTTCCAGATAGCTTGTATTTGTTCCGGTACCCAGAATAAACCCAATATAACCGCTGTATTTTTTTCCTGCAGTAGCGGCTTTAGCAGCCAGCAGAGTTGCAACGGTATCATTAAGAAGTGTCAGGGTTTTTATATGTCCTGCAGTTTCCTGCCCAAGCATACTAAGAAGATTTTCTCCAATTTTCATTCCCCACACTTCCGGGGCCTTAATTTCTTTTGAGAAAAAAATGAGTCTGCCATCCCTTTCAGAACTAATATCAGCTGGATAAGAGAAGCAAAAACCAATCTTACTGCTAGTGTTAATTATCGGCAGTACATACTCAGCCATAAGGGTGAAAAACTCTTTAGCAGTTACCTCCCTCTCTAATCCCGGCATTTTATATTTCCTGAAGTTGCTGATAACCGGTTTTAAGTCCTTATTAAATGTAACGGTACATATTCGGAAATTAGTACCTCCGGCATCAAGTACTATAACAGGCTCATCAACCGGCAGGTCGTTTTGTATTGAAATATAGGTAGGAAGCATTTTTAAAGGTGACGGTTCCCCAGATAAACCTTTTTTCATCTCTTCCATAAATTGATTGCAGCACGCTTGCATATCAACAGAATCAGGTCCTATTTCATTAATTTGAATAAACTCTTTTGCACTGATTTTACTCTCTTTCATAAGGGGCTCCTTCAACTGGTGTGATGCGACTGATTGTAAATGAGAATTTATTATATTTCAACCATTTAGCAGTGGTATGAAGTTTCACCTTTTCACCCACTGCATCTACTTTCATTGCGGATTTTTTTTAATAATTATGCTATGATATTTTATTATGCAGGATGAGACTATTTTCTGGTACGATCTGGAAACATTTGGATTACATTCCCAGTATGACAGAATTGCGCAATTTGCGGGATTAAGGACTGACATAAACCTCAAAATAATTGGTGAGCCGATTATTTTCTATTGCAGGATAACCGATGATTACCTGCCGGATCCACTTGCCTGTCTGGTAACCGGAATCACCCCTCAAACGACCCTCCAAAAGGGGCTGCCTGAGAATGATTTCATCCAGCGTATCAATGAAGAATTTTCTAAACCCGGAACCTGTGTAACCGGATTTAATAATATTAAATTTGATGATGAATTTATACGAAATGCGTTATATCGAAACTTCTATGACCCGTATCTACGGGAATATGCACATGGAAATACCCGTTGGGATATCATAGATATGGTGCGCGCTGCACATGATCTGCGACCGGATGGTATTCATTGGCCTAAAAACGACGAAGGTCGTCCCTCTTTTCGTTTAGAAGCCCTTACTGAGGCAAATGATATTAAACATACTGATGCTCATGATGCTCTGGCAGATGTGTATGCAACTCTGGAAATTGCCCGATTGATACGTACCAAACAACCGGAACTCTATGCATACGCATTTTCCCATCGAAAAAAGAGCGCTCTTAAGGAGAAAATCAACCTTTATCAGCATAAACCCATACTTCATACTTCTGCGGTACACACCTCAGAATATGGTTGTACCGCACTGGTTCTTCCTCTTGCAGTAAACCCAAATAACAGCAACTCAATTATCTGCTACAATTTGTCAAACGATCCTGAAACATTGATCACAGCAAACGCAGAAGAACTGCTGAGCAGTGAAACGAAATTAACCAGAATTTCTCTGAATAAATCACCCTTTATTGCTCCGGCAGGGACCCTTACAGACGACAATGCTGCAAGACTTAAAATTGACAAGAAACTTTGTATGGAACATTTCGCAAGAATTGAGGAGCGGCCTGACATCCCCATGAAATTACGGTCAGCTTTCGACAGGCAGAAACCTGAGGTGGTTTCCGACCCGGATTTCCGGATTTATACCGGCGGTTTCTTTAGTGATGAAGATCGCGAAAGATTCCAAATTATTCACAATACACCGGCAAATGAACTTTTGTCCCTTCGCTTAAACTTTAGCGACACCCGAATTCCCGAAATGTTATGGAGATATACCGCACGAAACTATCCTGAACTTCTTAATGAAGAAGAGGTAAAAAAATGGAAAAGTTTTGCGGCCAGCCGAATATTGTTTCCACCAGCTGATGTGATAATTAATCTCCAGTTTTTCAAACGAAAAATAGCAGAAAAGAGTGAACGTACCGATATCAGTGCAAAAGATAAAATAATACTCAGAGATTTAGCGGATTATGCTGAGCTTCTTGAGAAAAAATTATTTCATGAACAATAATCAGCTTACTGCAAGCCCCATAGACTTACCTACTTTTACAAAGGCATCCACGGCAAAATCAAGATCTTCCTTTGTATGTGCAGCTGATATCTGAAGCCGTATTCTTGCTTTTCCCTTTGGAACAACCGGATAGGAAAAACTAATTGCATAGATCCCTTCCAACAGCAATGCATCTGCCATTGCAGCCGCCGTTTTTTCATCATAGAGCATAACCGGGACTATTGCTGTATCACCATCGACTATATCAAAGCCTGCATCCTTCATGCGCTTTCGAAAATAATCAGCAGAGATTACCAGTCGATCACGAAGCTCTGTTGATTCAGATAGTATTTCAAGGACCTTTTGTGTTCCCCCTGCAACTGCGGGAGCAAGAGTATTTGAAAAGAGATAGGGTCTTGAGCGCTGTCTTAACAGATTAATGATTTCTTTTCTCCCGGATGTACAGCCGCCGCTGGCACCGCCAAGTGCTTTCCCGAAAGTAGTGGTTATAATATCAACCCGCCCGATGGTTCCGGTAAGTTCGGGTGTACCCCTGCCGGTTTTTCCGATATAGCCGGTAGCATGTGAATCATCAACCATCACAAGAGCATCATAACGATCAGCCAGATTACAAATTTCTGCCAGTTTTGCCGTATCTCCATCCATAGAGAATACACCATCAGTACAGATTAATCGGTATCGGGCATTTACTGATTCTTTCAGACATCGCTCCAGATCCTGCATGCTGCTGTGGGAATACCGATAACGCAGGGCTTTGCACAATCGAACACCATCAATAATTGATGCATGATTCAATGAATCTGAAATGATAGCATCCTCTGAGCCTAAAAGCGGCTCAAAAACTCCGCCGTTTGCATCGAAACAGGCTGCATAGAGAAGTGTATCCTCCGTCCCCAAAAAAGCAGAGACCTGCTTCTCTAAATCCTTATGAAGCTGCTGAGTGCCGCAGATAAACCGAACTGAAGAGAGGCCGAATCCCCAGGTATCCATCGCCTCTTGTGCTGCTTTAACCACGTCCGGATGGGAAGCAAGGCCCAGATAGTTGTTTGAACAGAAATTCAACACAGTACCGGAATACGTTTCGGTATGTACAGAGATTCTGCTGCCCTGAGGTGATGTCAAAATCCTTTCTTGCTTATATAACCCCTCTCTCCTGAGTTTTTCCAGCGTTTGTGTAATGTCTTTTTTCATGTCCCCAAACATCTATTTACCTCCTGTAAATCTGCTACATACCAGAACCGATCAATCGATTATGCAACGTGTGCAGCATATCCTCTGTCATTGTTTCAAGGGTATATTCCGGTTTCCATCCCCACTCCACCCGTGCCGCATAATCTTCAAGAATATTTGGCCAGGAATCAGCAATGGCCTGTTTTACTGGATCAATTCTGTACGTAATGGAAAAATCTGGTATATGTTTTCTAATATAAGCTGCCTGCTCTTCCGGACAGAAGCTCATAGCTCCCACATTAAAAGCATTCCTATGTCGGAGTGCTGCTGAATCCGCTTCCATTATACCAATTGCTGCTTTTACTGCATCCGGCATATACATCATATCAAGGTAGGTGTTATCTGACAAAGGGCATTCATAGGAACCATTCTCTACGGCTGCATAATAAATTTCTACCGCAAAATCTGTAGTGCCGCCTCCCGGCGGAGTAAGATTTGAGATAATTCCCGGGTATCTGACTCCCCGGCTATCAACATCATATTTATGATGGTAATAATCGCAAAGGAGTTCCCCCGCAACTTTTGTTACACCATACATCGATGTGGGTCGCTGAATAGTATCCTGCGGGGTATAATCCCTGGGTGTTGTTGGGCCGAATGCACCAATCGAGGATGGTGTAAATAGTGAGCACTTTTCGACTCTGGCAACTTCCAGGGCAGTCATAAGGCCGTTCATATTTATGTCCCATGCTTTTTGCGGGTTCAGTTCCGAGGTAGCAGAAAGCAGCGCAGCCAGATGGTAAATGGTATCTATCTTGTGATTTCGTACAATTTCTGCCAGTTTTTCTCCATTTCTGCAGTCAACAGTGTAGAATGGTCCTGTTTCTATTAAATCGAGATTAATGTCATTTCTGACATCGGTCAGCACAACATTACCGCTCCCATAACGCTTTCGCAACTCAACCGCTATTTCTGATCCAAGCTGCCCAAGTGCCCCGGTTATCAGTATCCGTTTCACGATTTTCTCCTTTGTGCCATGCAAATTTGCCAGAGTTCCGTTCAGTCAATCCATTTCCTCCAAAAACCCATTTTAAAAAATTTTCGATAATTTCAATTGCTTATAAATATTATGTAATTAAGCTAATTATATCGAAAACTTCAAAAGCTTAATTTAAGCAATCTTCGATTTCTTAAATTGGCTCCTTTACAAAACTTTAATAAAGGTGTTTACTATAATGAATTCATGTTCAGTATAATGAACTTCAAATAGAATGTCAATTTTCAGGTTTGACACTTTCTGCAAATATGATATTATTTTGTTTGATGGACAAAAATTAAAGAGGAGAATGCAAATGGGTCACCCACCCCTTATCGGTAAAAATATTCAAAAAATTCGAAATTCTCAGAATCTTACACTTAATGTACTCTCAGAACGAAGTGGTGTTTCCAAGGCTATGCTCAGCCAGATAGAATCAAATAAAGTTAACCCCACTATTGCGACTGTCTGGAAGATTTCCCAGGGTCTCGGAATTGAGATCCATGCTCTGCTGGAAGGAACTGATGAACCAAAACGAAAATTTAGTATTAACCGGTATGAAAATATTGTAACTCTGGATACTGATGAAGAGGGCGTCCTTATTCACGTTCTCTCACCACTTAGTATGGTCGAAGATCTGGAGCTGTATATGCTAACTTTCGAACCGGGAGCTGCCCTGCGATCAGATCCCCACTTCCCAAACTCAGAGGAGTTTATTACAGTTATTAAGGGTCAGGTTAAAGTAACTGCAGGAAAAAATGTTACTGAGTTGAAGAAGGGAGATTTTATTGCCTACCATTGTGATGTCGACCATTCAATTGAAAACTCGGGAACAGGAAAAACTGTTGTTCATATGGTGGTACGGTACAACAAATCATCTGTTACCGGCTTTTAAGGGATAGAAAATTTTCTTCTGTGAGAACAACAGTTCATACCAATCCCTTCTACACAGCATCATCCCCAACGAATTGACTATTATACAAATCTGCATAAAACCCGTTAGCATCAAGTAATTCCTGGTGCGTACCCTGCTCAATAATATTTCCTTCATTCATAACAAGAATAGTATCAGCATCACGAATTGTTGAGAGTCTGTGAGCTATAATAAAGTTTGTGCGTCCTTTCATTAAAGCGCCCATAGCTTTCTGTATGATAAGCTCAGTACGTGTATCCACACTGCTGGTTGCCTCATCCAGTATAAGAATTGACGGATTGGAAAGGAATGCCCTTGCAATGGTAAGCAGCTGTTTTTGGCCCTGTGATATATTTGAAGCCTCTTCATTCAGTACGGTTTCATATCCATCAGGCAGAGTCCGGATAAAATGATCTGCGTGCGCCGCCTTTGCAACAGCAACTATTTCATCTTCAGTCGCACCATCTTTCCCATACGCTATATTTTCGCGGATTGTTCCCTTAAAAAGCCAGGTATCCTGCAGTACCATACCAAATATATTACGCAAATTTCCTCGCTGCATTTTTTTAATATCAATGCCGTCTACCCTAATTACTCCCGACTGCAGCTCATAGAACCGCATAAGTAAATTAACCAGGGTCGTTTTTCCGGCACCTGTTGGTCCGACAATAGCTACTGACTGCCCTGCTTTTACGCCAATATTCATATCAGTAATGAGAGGAATTTCGGAGTTATATTGGAAATTTACCTGCTCGATTACCACTTCGCCTTTTGGCTTCGAAATAACAATGGGGGATTCAGGATCACTGATCTCCTCCTCTTCCTGCAGTATCTCAAACACTCTTTCAGCAGCAGCTATCGTAGACTGCATCAGATTTGCAATATTTGCAGTCTGCTGTATGGGTTGGGCAAATTGCCTCGAATACTGGATAAATGCCTGTATATCCCCTATTTCAATCAACCGTTTTGCTGCAAAAATCCCGCCGACAACACAGATAATGACATAACCGATATTGTTGATGAACATCATAATCGGCATTATGATCCCCGAAATAAACTGTGCTTTCCATCCTGCTTCATAGAGAGCCTTGTTCTTTTTATCAAAAATCAGTACCGACTCTTTTTCCCTGTTAAAAGCTTTAACTTCCCGATGACCGGTATACATCTCCTCAATATGCCCATTCACTTCACCAAGTATTTTCTGCTGTTCAGCAAAATACTTTTGTGATCGTTTGGCAATTGCTTTTACTGCTACAAAACTCAGCGGCAGCGTTAAAATCGTGACCAGCGTCAGCAGTGGGCTGATGGTTAACATCATGATGATGATTCCAATAAGAGTTACCACAGAGGTAATTACTTGCGCAAGACTTTGCTGCAAAGTGGTACTTATAAGATCAATATCATTAGTCACCCTGCTGAGGATATCACCATGACTATGTGAATCAAAAAATTTCAGTGGAAGCCTGGTTAGCTTCTCCTTTACATCCTTTCGCATTTCATAGACAGTATTCTGCGCCACACTAGCCATAATATACTGCATCAGGAAACTGAACAGAGCACTGAAAAGATACAACCCTGCTAAAATCAACAGGATTTGCAGGATATACTCAAAATCAATAGAGGCTCCCGGAACGCCCTTCATTTTCATCATTAGTCCCTGAAACAAACGAGTAATCGCCCTTCCCATAACTTTTGGGCTAAAAATAGCAAAAACGGTACTGAGTGCTGCCAGAAAAAAGACTAATATTAATCTGACTTTTCTGGGTTTGAGATAGTTTAGAAGCTTTTTGAACGTACCTTTAAAATCTTTAGGTTTTTCAACAGGCATCCCCATTCCATGCATACCGCCGCGTCCAGGTCCGCCGCCTCTTCCGCCTCTCATCGGCATTTGTGATGCTGCAGGCTTATTGTTTTTATCGTGTATATTACTCATGCCGGTTCCTCCCCTGCTAACTGTGAATTGGCAATTTCGTTATAAATTGAACAGGTTTGAAGCAGTTCATAATGTGTTCCCTGAGCCTCAATACGGCCATCATCCATTACGATAATATTGTCAGCATGCATAACTGTACTAACTCGTTGAGATATTATGAGTACCGCTGCCTTTTGGGTCTCATCTTTTAATGCCCTGCGCAGAGCTGCATCAGTTTTAAAATCCAGTGCCGAAAAACTATCATCAAAAAGATAGATTTCAGGTCTCTTTGCTACAGCACGCGCAATAGCAAGGCGCTGCTTTTGCCCTCCGGATACATTTGTCCCGCCCTGAGAAATTTCTGATTCATACCCATTCTCCATTTCTCCGACAAAACTACCCGCCTGTGCAATATCTGCTGCATGTTCCACCTCTTCAATCGATGCCTTGCGTGCACCAAAGCGAATATTATCGGCTACTGTTCCAGAAAACAGTACGGATTTTTGGGGAACTAATCCAATTTTATCACGCAAATCTTCCTGGCTCATCTCCCTTATATCAACACCATTCACCAGGATACTCCCCGAATGCACATCATAAAATCGGGGAAGTAGATTAATGAGAGTCGATTTACCCGATCCGGTACCACCAATAATAGCGGTTACTTCACCTGGTTCTGCGATAAAAGAGATGTTTCTGACAGCCGGCTCCTCTGCACCGTGATATCTGAATGAAACATTTCTGTACTCAATTCTACCAGTTTGTCCGGAAGAGCTTTTTGGATGTTCAGGGTCCTTGATATCAGAATCTTTTTCAAGAATTTTATTTATTCGGACTGCGGATACAGCTGCACGCGGAATCATGATGAACATCATGATGAGCATCATCAGGGCAAACATTATCCGCATAATATACTGAATAAACGCCATTAAATCCCCTATCTGCATAGCCCCGTTATCAATCCTGATCCCGCCAAACCAGATAATTGCTATAGTAGTGAAATTGAACAGAAGCATCATTATGGGCATCATTACAGCCATCAATTTATTAACTTTAATCGATGTATCGGCCAGGTCTCTGCTTGCTTTGTCAAACCGGGTCTTTTCATGTGCCGTTTTGTTAAATGCACGAATAACCCGTACACCAATCAAACTCTCTCTCAAAACCATATTTAACCCATCAATTTTTATCTGGATCTGCTTGAACAGCGGTAATCCTTTACTAGCTACAACGATAACAACCAGTACAATTACTGGAACAATAACAACCAGAACCATTGAGAGTGGAGGATCTTTGGAAATCGCCATAATGATTCCGCCGATTGCCATCATGGGTGCATATATCATCATGCTCAACATAAGTACTACCGCTTGCTGCACTTGATTAATATCGTTTGTTGTCCGGGTGATCATGGATGATGTCCCAATTTCATCAAACTCATTTAGTGAAAAGGACTCCACCCGATGAAAGACTTTTTTTCTTACATCACGGCTGAATCCAACACCTGCTTTTGAGGAGAAAAAGCGTGCAGTTATCGCACAAACTATCCCGCCCGCCGTAACGATAAGCATAATCAATCCAGTTTTCCATATATACGGGATATCCCCCGTTACTATACCGACATCAACGATATCTGCCATTAATGTTGGAAGAAACAGTTCTGATATTGCTCTTGCAAATGTCAGTAAACTGATAAGAATAATGGATAGTGTATAAGGTTTCAAATTTTTCAGTAATTTCAGCATGGCTAATTCTCCTGATGCTTATCTGTTTGTTTAACTGCATCCGATTCATCCACCTTCTGTAGAGTCCTCAGATAATCCGTACTTTTCCTGAGCAGCAGAACCAATTCACTACTCTCAGTCTCCCCAAGATAGGTAACCAGATCCTCAAATATTTTAAGAAATTTGGTTCTGGCAGTATCCAACATCAGGATTCCCTTTTCTGTAAGACTAAGCCGTACTACCCTTCTGTCCTGCTTATCCGTCTCCCGGATTAGATAGCCCTTTGTTTCAAGATGGGTAATATGCTGTGTTACTGTCGGGGATGTTATATGAAGCATTTGACCAATATCTGATGGAGTTATTCCTTTGAAATCCTGATCCGTCTGCGTAGATGCCCGGAACCTGACGCCCCGGAGAACAAGAAACTCAACAGGACTCAACTCTTCAATTGGTATGCTGTGCTGCTGCCATCCGGCTTTTTTAAATGCATGCAATGTATCCATCAATTCCTGAGCAACTACTGATGTATTGTGTATCATATTTCACTCCTTCTGATCATCGGTAATAATCACTACTATTTTCACAGACTAATACTTCGTATGACAAGTATTTAGCCTACCTAACTATTAGTCTGTCTAAATATAAGTGCATAGACCAGCATAGTCAAGCAATGATTGTTACTAATTTACCGAAGTTACTATCCTTTTCCAAAAATATTTATTATGCTTATGGGACATGATCTTTGTATCCAATAAATGCGGGTTTTTCGTCTCATTTTTTCCAAACTTTAAATGATTCATCAGACTTCTCATTCAGCTTTTTATCTGATCCTCAGAGAAATCTTTCTTGCATGCAGGATAGATTCAGATATATTGATCAATATTAGTACATAATGAAGGTGTTTTTATGAAAATTGCAGAGAAACTAGTGGTAAGCATGGACTACACACTAAAAAATGATTCAGGAAAAATCCTGGATACATCTGAGGGAAAAGACCCCCTGCGTTTTATCTTTGGAGCTGGAATGATAATTCCCGGTCTTGAGAAAGAGCTTGAAGGGAAAGAGACTGGAGAGAAACTTGATGTTTCCGTACAACCTGCTGAAGGGTATGGAGAATATGATGAAAGCCGAATAATTGAAGTAGGCAAAGAGCAGTTTCAGGAAGACTCAGATATTCAGAAAGGTATGCAGGTCCAGGCTCAGGATCCTGAGGGCCGGCAAATTATATTCACTGTCAGCTCAATTTCAGATGATAAGGTTACGCTGGATGGAAATCATCCCCTTGCCGGACAAGTCTTGAATTTTTCCGTAGAAATCGGAGAAGTCAGAGAAGCTACCAAGGAAGAGATGGAACACGGTCACGTACATTAGATAAAAAATTTTGATTTTTTATCTTCAGCAGTATCCCAACTCACATAATTCGTTGAAATACTGCATCAAATTAAAGCTGGTTAGGGTGATGTTCTCTGACGCCGAAGACGCCTGTTGTCTGCAAGTAGGAATCCAAAGATTTAGTGTTTATACAGCACTTAGATTTCGTTTTCTGCCTTACATATCCCTACCGGGTACTGGAATCTATTTATAGGAGGGCTGATCTGCAGCCCTGTTCTTACCTAAGAGTTTTCCAAAGTTTCTAAACAGCATATCAATTGTCAATTCAGCAAAAAATTCATTCATCACCAATTACACCCTAAGTTGATTTCATCAGTTTCATAAAATAGATTAACATCTCATGTGTTTGTATATTTCCTGCAACATTATGCACCATAAAGAGCTTTTGAAGCAATTTTTTCATAATTATGCATTATTTATGCAAAATTATTGTTCATATGAATATTTATGAATTGACTAAATCTTTGTTTCTTTTTAAAGTAACTGCACCTAAAATAGTGTAAAATTAAACGAATTTAAATTTTATCATGATTCAGACTCTCATAAATTTTAAGTTTTCGATTTGGATATTTTTTATTCGAAAACTTTTTATTAATAGATTTTTTTTCTAATAATTGAAAAAGAACTACAAAAAAGGTGGATACATATGTCAGGAATAGTAGACAGCATTTACAATTTAGTTACACAGAAAAACTCAGGGGAAAGCGAATTTCATCAGGCAGTACATGAAGTGCTTCATTCGTTGGAGCCAATAATCGATGCATACCCGGAATTTCGGTATCACAAAATTCTCGAACGTATGATTGAACCGGAACGTTTGATCTCATTTAGGGTTCCCTGGGTTGATGACTCCGAAGACCTGCAGGTTAACAGAGGTTTCCGTGTTGAGATGAGCAGTGCACTTGGACCTTATAAAGGTGGACTGAGATTCCACGCCTCCGTAAATCAGAGCATTATGAAGTTTCTGGCTTTCGAGCAGGTTTTCAAAAACAGTCTTACAGGATTAAGTCTTGGTGGGGGAAAAGGTGGATCAGATTTTAACCCGAAAGGAAAAAGTGATCTTGAAGTTATGCGTTTCTGCCAGAGTTTCATGACAGAACTGTATCGTCATATTGGTGAAAATACTGATGTTCCCGCTGGTGATATTGGCGTTGGCGGCCGGGAAATTGGATTTATGTTCGGTCAATATAAAAGAATTAAGAATCAATTCACTGGTGTTCTTACCGGAAAAGGTCTTGAATGGGGTGGTTCCTATATTCGACCAGAAGCAACCGGGTACGGTTTAATCTATTTTTCCAGTAATATGCTTGAAACGAAAGGTGATACATTTGAGGGAAAATCCTGTTTAATATCCGGATCGGGAAATGTTGCACTTTTTACCGCAGAGAAGCTGTTGGAACTGGGATCTAAGGTTCTCACCCTTTCTGACTCAAACGGTTTTATCTATGATGAAGAGGGAATAGACAGAAAAAAACTTGATTACGTTATGCAGCTTAAAAATTTACGGCGGGGAAGAATTTCTGAATATGTTGAAGAGTACCCCAAAGCAAAATATTATCCTGTTGAATATAACAGAGATCATAATCCACTTTGGAATATAAAAGCTGATTGTGCCTTCCCAAGTGCAACCCAGAATGAAATTAATGCGAAAGATGCAAAGAATCTGCTTGATAATGGGGTTATGTTAGTTGCTGAGGGTGCAAACATGCCGACTACTGAAGAGGGTGTTAATCTTTTTCTCGACAAAGGGATTCTCTATGGACCTGCAAAGGCAACGAATGCCGGTGGTGTAGCAGTATCCGGTCTTGAGATGTCACAGAACAGTTCAAGGCTGTTATGGGACAGGAAAAAGGTTGATTCAGAACTGAAAAATATTATGAAAAGAATTCATACGCTTTGTCTCGATAATTCAGATCGTTACAGCACAAAGGGTAATTATGTTGACGGTGCAAATATTGCCGGTTTCATCAGGGTTGCGGAAGCTATGATCGATCAGGGTTATGTCTAGATTTTGATTTGTGAGAAACAACTATACATGCCGGGTTTCAATGCCCGGCATTTTTTATGTAGTTTAGGAAAGATGTTTGATAATAATCTTCACTCCAATGCCAATAAGACCCAGACCGCCTGGAAGCTCAATTTTCTTACTGAAAAAATCACCCCGTTCACAAACATACATTCCAGGATACATTCCGATAAACGAAACAATAAAAGTAATAACGCCAATTACCAGAATGGGAAACAAAATTGAGATTTGGAGAAAGGAGAGTAATCCCAACCGCGGCAGCATGTTCATATAGGATTATATGAATACTGAATTATACTGAAAGATTCAAGTAAAACGATCAGATTAGTTTGATGTGGTCTTACTTGAACTACCCGAACTCGTCTGACTTTTTTTATGATCAGAATTGAGATCGCAGCAATCCAGAGAACCAGCTCCGAATGATTTCTCATTTGCCTTAGTTAATCGTTCAAAATATGCATCCCAACGTTTTCGCATTGCTTGAAATATGGTTTTCATTTCCACCTCTACACCAAAGGTACTGATAAGTTAGTTTAATAGCAAACTAATCAAGAAACAGAAACAACACAAGAATACTTCATATATATCTACCAACTAACGAGCACCCGTTAATTATATGGTATTATCCTTATTACTACTTTATTCATAAAAAGATCAAATTTTACGTTATGTGCAATAAATCTATGAACAAGTATGGAATTTTGATGAGGAACTTTTTCATGTTTCATTATTGTGGTTATAAATTGTGAAATTATTTTTGGTCCCATAAAAACCCCCCAACTGTTTCTTCAACAATCGGAGGTTAGTTTATTATTCTGAAAACCCTTTTACAGGGGATTATTTTAGTTATAGGAGCCTTTTAGTGTGAAGTAGCCATATGGATAGCCTTGCGGTGGATCAAGATAATACAGATACCAGACAAAAACACCAGTAAGTGTGCCATGGAGATTAGTCTTTGAAGCTTTTCCGTTAGGTCCGGTTGAACTAAAATTCATAGTGACATCAGCAAAAGCCGGAAAAACTCCTTCCAATTGACCATTAGCAGTTAGCATCAATTTCTCGCCGCTTAACATTTCTATTTCGATATCGCTGTGATTTGTACCTGTGAGTGGAAATGATCCATCCGCTAAAGGAGAATCGAGTTCAAAATTGGTAAAATTTGACATAGAGACCCCGGCACCTAACAGTGCATCCCAGTCTGAAGATGTAACGGAGCCAGTCAATATTTCCTCGGTTGTACGATATCGGCCACCTTGCCCTACAGGTAAGGTTACAACACTTTCAGGAATCTGAGTAACATAAACTATAGCAAAAAACTCTGTAGGTTTATTTCCAGATTCAGATCCGACTTTACGACTCGCAGAAGAGTCATTCAACTGCAGCCCATTATCAACCAGATTACATCCAGCAAAACTCACAAGAACTATGAGTACTGCTACCAGAAAGAACAGTTTCGAAATACTTTTAGTTTTCATACTTTTTACCTCTCACTTTTTAAAATAGTAAAACAACATAAATATAGAATATCAAATACTCTATTAAAACCGTTATTCGATATTTCTACTTCTTTTATTATTTTATACCGTATAAAACGTTAAGTCAATAATCTATTAGTTATTGCTTATCTATATATGAGTATAGAAAAAATGAAGGTAGCAACTTTGGAAACAATTGGTCTGAAAAATAGCCACAGAGTGCCCTGTCAGCGTTCAATTAATAAAAATACCATCCCTGTTTTGTAGGGATGGTAAAATAACAATTGAGCGAGACGGGATTCTGGAACCCAATACTTCCACTCCTAAAAAACTTTACGACGCCGTTATACTCAATCTGGTCTTCAGGTGGGAACCATCAAATTTTTCTATGCAGCAACATACTACGGATCTCTGACAACCCAGCAGTAATGCTTGTCGGTTTTGGGCATATCCACTGAATTGCCTGTATCAAGATAGATAACCCATGCCCTGGAACTGCCGTAAGGAGAAGCATAGGTGGTTGATGTCCACCAAAATCTTCCCTCAGGAATGGTTGTATCAAATTTACCTGATAGGTACATATCATTTGAACTGGCTCCATATGAAACCAGCGAACGCATCTCATTACGATTCGGCAATCTCCAATCCGAATATCCTCCATAGTCAAGATTTTCGGCATGAATCATCGCATCCTCCCACGTTACAGCCGTATTATACGGTTCCTGCTTCCAAAGCAGTCCGGTTAATGCATCGAACACCAACCCATCATTAATAATAAAGCGTGGATAGGGCCAGGCAACTCCTAATTCAAGAGAACCATCATCCTTAGGTTTAAAATTGGCTGTTTTCCCCGTTTTGGGCAATTTAACAGTTCCGGTTGATGATTCCCTCACCACCCAGATCATAGCAAAAGAACCATAACTTGAACTATTTTGTCTGCCTAACAAACCATCACTCATATCAACCACCCACCCCATAGGAGATGCAAATCCGTCAGAGTACCCCAGGGTTGCAGTCCAGTAGTCATCGCTGCGGATACCGCTAAAACCATCTATACTGTTCAACCATGCTGCCGGACCATTTTCTCCGGCATGAACCATGCTCATCAGTTCATTAACATTGGGGAGATGCCAATCGGTATAACCACCTAAACTACAATTATTTACATAGGGATCAACTGCATAAGTCCATTCATAACCATTCGATGAATATGTTGAATACGGGGGAGCTCCCTGCCACATAAGACCGGTCAAAAGATCGGTAACTGTACCATCACCGTTGTTGACAAATCGCACAGCAGGCCACTCTACACCCGAATTGATATCGCCATCATCTCCGGTAGTATAACTAGTCGTTTGGCCAGTCTTTGGTAGAGGGGCTGTTGGTTCCTCAACCAAAACTGAAAAAGTAATTCTATAGGAATTAGCTAAAAAATCATTACAGGGGATAGTTACTATTGCACTATTACTACCGGTAATTGATGCAAGAAATTGAAGTGTGAAGGTGGTTGTTTCATCCGGCATGAGTGATACCGAACCAGGGTCAGATGATACTGAATAAACATCTGATGCAGCACCGCTTAGGGCAACTAAAGGAGATCCTCCAAGTTTCAGTAAAGCAGTTCCCGTATTTCTGATGGTAAACTCGTATTCCATCGGAACGTTTACATAAGCTGATCCCAGAGTGTTTAGCTGTCCTCGCATGAGCATCGACCCATCTTCTTCATAGAGCGCCATCTCTGCATAGCCGTTATCTGACAGGATAAAGTTATCGGGGTAAGTGAGGTTCACCGTCATATCCCCATCAACGTTCCCGCTGTAGGAATTTTTTAATACATAATCTACCCCGCCTGCCGGATCAGCTCCGCTATTATCTGCATCAATGAAACCTGAAACAGTAAAGCACTCATCTCCTTCAAACTCTTTTGGAGAACCGTAAGGTTCCTGTGTATATGTGTCAGTAATGATTATTTCTACACGGCCATCGTTTATGACCACCGAACCGCTTTGTACCGAGGGATCGTCATCCGGCAACGTTATAGATGCACAATTGCTTAAGCGGTAGTAAAAATGCATCCCATTATGATCATCTGCACCTATCAGGATTATGGTTATAGTTCCATTTTCCGGGCCAAAAAGATTGCATCCAGTAAGAAAAATCAGCAGAGTGATACTCATGAGTAAAACACATACACAGAGTTTCTTTCGCCTCATGCTGATAACCTCCTTGATGATAGTCCACTTCAATACTACTAAGGAATTGTCACCTGAAAAGTTGTAGTGTATGGAGACATTTCATCTGGATCATCGATATTTGTATCATCAAAAGGAATTGAAATTGTTGCACTGTAGGTACCGGGGGTAGATGTTGATACAGTAATGATGAATGGAGCTGTATCATCAGGAATTACTGGACCTGATGAAGGCTGAGTTGAAACAGTAAATGGCGCAGAAGTGGCACCACTTAGCTCAACCAGAGGGGTACCTTCAAGATTTAGTACTGCCCCACCGGTATTTTGGACGGAAAACAGGAAATCCTTCGGGGTCCCAGCTGTCACTCCCGTTAACACAACTACGGCATCACGGGAAACCATCAAACCACTACCAGTATATATAAGCGTTATGTTGCCGCTGCCTGATTCGGAAAGATGGAAGTCGGTTGAGTAAACGGCAGTAACATCTGTACTTCCTCTAGTTTTCTCACTCAAATCTAAATCACCACAGACACAAATGATAACTCTAT
>JABMQR010000162.1 GCA_013202335.1 Bacteroidota bacterium | reverse complement strand
ACCTATTAAGTTTTTATCCTCAAAGATGTTACTCTACTTTCCTTCCCACAAGGTTCGTATCAGTTCTTAATCATTTCAGTTTGGATTTTGCTTCCCCCCATCTTTTTTGCTGCTCAATGTAATAAAATTGTATCAATTATATTCTCAGAAGTTTTTCTTTGAAAAACTTCATATGAAAAAAAGACCCAAGTCAATTATTAATGGGCCAACTAACAGCAAAAGCATCAAGTCCGATAGGACTCCTGGCCAATTTCAAAAATCATCTTATTTGTGAATAAAAAGTGGATTACGTATTTACTGGCTGCAAGCTCAGTGGACAGGTAAATGGTAGTATGCTATTTTTCAATTATGAAAATACTTTTTGTGTGTCTTGGAAATATATGCAGATCACCGCTTGCCCATGCTGTTTGTGGGCAGATACTGCAGGAAAAAGGACTGGAGTCTTTGGTTTTTGTCGAATCGGCCGGTGTCTCTTCATATCATATAGGGGAGCAGTCTGACAGTAGAATGAGAAAAACAGCAGCTAAAAACGGGATAGAAATTGATCACAGATCACGTCTCTTCACGTTTCCGGATTTTTCAGAATATGATCTTATTTTTTCAATGGATCACAGTAATTACTCGGATATAATGAAAATGTCCAGAACAGAAGAAGAACGGGAAAAAGTAGTAATGTTCCGTGATTTTGATCCCACGGGGCAAGGTGATGTTCCTGATCCTTATTACGGAGGACCGGAAGGTTTTCAAAATGTAATAGATATAGTGAAGAGAACCTGTAAGAACATAGTTTTACACGTACAGAAACGCTTATGAGTACTCTCCGGCAGATTGCCGCCCAGGCAGTTAAACTTGTAGATAGTAATCTATTGGTTCAGAGGGTGCTTCCAGCTCACGGAGGCGATATTAATGAAAATTATATTGTTGAGATGAGTCGGAAAGAGGATGGATTAACCCGGGAAAACATTTTTTTGAAAGTGCAGAAGGACTCTCCTGAGAATTTCTTCGAGGCTGAAGCAGAAGGGCTGGAAGCATTGCGGAAAATTCTGAATTTAAACCTCAACGTTGAACCCGTAACACTCAGGACTCCTGAAGTGCTGGGGGAAGGCAGGTTTGGGAATTCCCACTATCTGGTGCTGGAATACATTCCCCAGGGATCTGCTATGAAGAATGCTGACCAAATTTTAGGCAGACAGATTGCTCTGTTTCATGCAGCAGGGGGTGTGAACGGGAGTGGAGGCTGCAGGGCTGAGTTCTTTGGTTTTCATCATGATAATTTTATAGGACGTACTCCACAAATTAACACCTTCCATTCAAGCTGGATTAGTTTTTTTCGTGAATGCAGGCTTGGATATCAAATTGAAATTGCAGAAAAACGAAATCTGCTTAACCGGAAACTTCGGAATCAACTTGATGCCGTGTTAGGAAAGTTGGAAACTTTATTACCTGAACCTGAATATCCTGTACTCGTACATGGTGATCTGTGGGGTGGTAATGTTATGCATGCAAATACTGGTGAGTGGGTAGTTGTTGACCCGGCAGTATATTACGGGCATCCAGAAGTAGATATTGCCATGACGGAGCTTTTTGGGGGCTTCAGCAGGAGTTTCTATGAAGGTTACTATGATATCATACCCCGGGATTCGGGATATGGGGAACGGAAAGATCTTTACAATCTATATCATATGCTGAATCACTTGAATCTTTTCGGGTCGTCTTATGAATCTGCTGTGAGAAATATTATCAGACACTACTTATAGCCTTGGGAAGCAGGAGACAGCGTGAACTTTCTGCTTTTTTCTTGTTTCTCTGTCTCCATTCCATACTCCAACCTCTGCTGAAGAACAGACGCGGATGGAAAAATCCAATTATTTAAACTGCTTGCAGGATCCCCGATCTTTTAGGTGTTCCTGTACTTTCACCGTTTGAATCAATTTAGAGCGTCCTAAAAGTTTTTCAATAAGTAAATCTACAGCCAATTTTGAAGTCATTATCGGATCCATCCTCATGGTAGTTATTCTGGGTGTCTGAAAGCGAGAATAATCCAGCAGATCCCCGTGAGCAATCAAAGACATATTTTCCGGTACGGAATATCCCAGATTATTCAGGATATATTTCATCCCGGCTGCTATGTCATCATCAAGACAAATGGCAGCACTGGGTTTAACTTTTTTTGCCATTAAGGATTTGAAAGTGTTTGAATTTTTTTCAAAAGAATCAATCTCAAAATGGACAACATAATCTTCCCTAAAGGGAATCCGGTTTTCTTCCAGAACTTTCTGATAGGCAAAATAGCGATTATTGGAGAGGCTGGGAAGATTGGGCCTCTCTGTATGGATATATAGAATGTTGCGGTGTCCCAAATCTATTAGATATTTTACTGCATCATAGGTGGACTGAAAGTCATCCAGGGCAACATTTACAAATTTCCTGTGGGCGGCAGGGTTATTGAATACAACCACAGGTATTCCTTGATTTTCTAGTTTTTGTAAAAAAGATTTATTGTAATAAGAGAAAGATACTACCCCTTTTACATTGGCTTTTATAATTCCCCGTATATTTTCTTCCTCTGTAATAAGGTGGTTATAAGGTAGCAGGAGGAATGAACCGCCTTTGGATACAACAATCCTCTGAGTTTCCTCGATATATGATCTAAGGTGGCGCCAGTTGTGATTTGTGGAAGATGAGATATCAATTATCAAACCAATTGTTAGCAACTGTTCCTGTACCGCTTTTTCCTGGGATACTGTCCTCTTGTATCTTAACTCTTTGGCCGCTTCCCAGACTTTTTCTCTGGTTTCTTCAGAGACATTTCCTTTTCCTGAAAGTGCCATGGAAGCTGTTGTCAGAGAAACCTTTGCCGCCTGTGCTACTTCCTTTAGTGTTGCTGCGGTTTGTTGCTTTGTTGACTGTTTTCCCATATCAAAGAACCTCTCGTTCCTAATCATAGCGAAATTTCAAAATATTATCAATAAAAATACTATCCTTCCACAAAATAATATCAATAATTTAGTAAAATATAGCCTACACTTTACTAAAACTACTTGACAGCTGGTATTTACGCGTTTATTATAATTTATAATAATACCAAAAGGAGTGTTTAATTATGAAGAACATGGTTAGAAAAGTACTGCTGATGACACTATGCTTAAGCATACTGATTCCGACATTACTGTTTGCAGGCGGTCAAACAGAAAAAGAGGCTGATGAAATAGTCACTATCACAGTCTGGGACTGGTTTCACGGTTCAGCAGGAGCTCAGGGAGAATTTGCTAAATATGTTGATATCGCGTTTCAGGAGAAGTATCCTAATATCAGAGTAAATCACGAAACTGTTTCCCATCCACCCTATGGTGTCTATGCTGCTTCGATGGCTGCCAAGGAAGGAGCTGATGTTATTTTGGTTCATGCAAATGGACAGAACTTTCAGGATATGGCCGATTCTCTAGTTATTCTGGATGACTATATCGGGGATGTAAAAAACCAGTTTCCTGAATCAACTTTAGCTGACACTTCACCTGATCGGGATATTTCAAAAGGAATTCGTGGTCTTCCTGTTACCGTTCAGGGTTGGGTTTGGTACTACAACAAAGAACTGTTTGTAAAAGCCGGACTTGATCCGGAAAATCCTCCCGAGTCATGGGATGATTTCCTTGCTGCATGTGAAAGTCTTCAGAATGCCGGTATCATCCCTGTCGGATTTGGTGAAGGGATCCACCTTGAAATGATGATTGCTGGAACAATGGATCAAGTTCTCTCACTGGAAGAAAAACGTCGTTTATTATCCGGGGAAATGAAATTTACTGATCCTAAAATCACCAATGTATTTGCAAAATTCCAGTCACTTTTTCAGGATGGATATATGGATAAAGCGGGGTTAACAACTCCATTACTGCGTGAAATGGGAGAACGATTTATGGCTGGAGGAAGTGCTATTTTTCGTGGATTTGTATCTGATATTTTTAACTGGTACGAATTCGGGAACGCCCTGGGTGGTGAAAATCTGGGAGTCATAACCAACTTCTATTTTATTCCTTCAGCTCATCAGGATGTAGCCGGAGTAGCCGGTGGCGTTGCCTACGCAGTCCCGACCTACAGTAAGAATCAGGAAGCTGCTATTAAATATGTAAAATTTACTGCCAGTGAAGAAGCTGCAAATATTCTGCTATCCAAAACCGGTGGTGTACCTGCAAATCTGAACGCGAATAAGAGTCTTTTAGCTAATGCAGCAGGTCAGCAGGTTATGGATATAATTGCCACAAGTATTGTTCCTCCTTCCAAGGCATTTATTCAGACAGCTCAATGGGTAACCCTTAGAGGTCATGCTCCATTATTAATTACCGGTGAATTAACTCCAGAAGAATTTGGTCAGGTAATTGATGATGCACGTGAATAAATCTGCAGAATAATCTTTTTGACCCGGATAGTTCCGGGTCAATATTTTTTTAATTAGAGTTGAGACTCATTTTATAATATATTAGACTTTGAAAAATTGAGGAGTTAATATGCTTAATGGTACAGGAATGAGAAGGAGTGCACTCAGCTTTGTTCTGCCCCTTATTGTTCTACTTTTTATTTTTATGGTATATCCCACTGTCAGCATGCTTTATCTGGCATTTACCAGGTGGAATGGTTTTTCTCCCCCCTCGTGGAATGGTATACAGAATTTTACACGTCTTTTTAATGATAAAAGTTTTCATGCATCTTTGAAAAATCTGGCAATTCTAGTTTGTTATATTCCAATTTGGACAATTTTACCACTTTTTTTTGCAGAACTGATTAGACAACCAAAACCTGGAAGTTCTTTTTTCCGATCAACAGTTTTAATCCCATTTGTAATTTCTCCGGTAATTTTAGGAATGCTGTTTAAACAGCTCCTTGGTGTTGAAGGACTTGTGAATGAGATTATTATACATATTAGTAATAATCCTGATGGAATTGGTTTCTTGACTAATCCCCGTGCTGTAATCCATGTGCTTGCACTAATTACAATTTTTAAATTTTTTGGTTTCGGAGCAATCCTCTATTATGGAGCCATGAGTAAAATTTCCGAATCTCTCTATGAATCCGCAGAGATGGACGGGTGTACATGGCTGCAGACCCTGAGACATGTCACAGTTCCCGGAATCAATCACACAATCGGCTTTTTTATTGTCCTTGGTTTTGTTACCTTCGTTGCCAGAATGTTTCCCCTGACATTTACCCTCACAAAGGGAGGTCCCGGATATGCTTCTTTTGTGCCTGAATTTGGTATTTATTTTCATGCATTTGAAAACAGTCGAATGGGGTATGCATCAACATGGGCTCTGTTTGTTTATCTTCTAACTCTAATTGTAATTGTAATTCAGAATACCCTTATGATGAAGGAGGATAAGTAATGGCTTCACTTAAAAAAAATAATCCACTTGTAACATTGTTTTTGATCCTCATTGGTATTTCCTTTCTACTTCCTTTTTATTATATGATAATTACCAGTTTTAAATCCATGGATACATATTTGGTAAATAAATTTTTACCCCCTGCAAAGTTAACCCTGGATAACTACACATGGTCTTTTGCCAAGCAGAATATATTACTGAATTACCGGAATAATGTTCTTATACTTATTTCTACTTTAATCCCTTTTATTTTTTTAACAACAGGAGCAGGTTTCGCCATAGGAAAACTGAATATACCTTTTAAGAAAACATTTCTTTTTATTATTTCCGCGATCATGGTTCTTCCACAGATGGTTCTGACTATTCCTCTCTACCGTGAACTTGCGCAAATGCATCTTCTAAATTCCATGTTTGGTCTGATCCTGATTTATCTGGCTTATTTCGGACCTTATTCAGCTTATCTAATGGCCACTTACTTTAGAAATGTTCCTGATACCTATATTGAGGCCGCTTTAATTGATGGTGCCGGTCTCTGGCGGATTTACGGAAGTATTATGCTGCCAATGGCCAAACCCATGATTATGACTGTTTTAATTATTGCTTCTCAACAGGTCTGGAATGAACTTACTTTTGCGCTAATTTTAATTCGCACCTCATCTAAACGAACCATTATGGCAGCCATGGCTTTGTTATCGGGACAGTATGGAATGAGTTCGGTTAATGCTGCTGCTATTCTACTGCTGGCATCACTTCCAATGCTTATATTATATATTATTTTCCAAAAAAATATTCAGCAGGGTATCCTTGCCGGCGGAATCAAGGAGTAGACTTTTGAATAAGCCAAACATTTTATTCTTTTTTACCGATGATCAACGATTTAGCACAGTTGGAGCAATTAATAATCCACAAGTCAAAACACCTACAATGGATTATTTGGTTAGAAAGGGAACTTTTTTTTCCAGGGCATATATTTCTGGAGGAACATGTCCGGCAGTCTGTATGCCCAGCAGAGCAATGCTCCAAACTGGCCGCAGGCTTTTTTCGATAAAAGATAGTGGAAAAACAATTCCGGAAGAACACGTCCTGTTGGGAGAACATCTGCAGACTGCGGGATATGAAACCTTTGGAATTGGTAAATGGCATAACGGACAGGAGTCTTATACCCGTAGCTTTTCTTCCGGTGGGGAGATCTTTTTTGGAGGGATGGATGATCACTGGAATGTCCCTGTATGTACATTTCAAAAAAATGGAAACTACCCGGAACCGAAGAATCATCCCTGGGATGGAGGAACAGGTGTAGTGGTTGAAACACCCAAAGTATATGACCATATAAATAAGGGGAAGCACTCTACCGATCTATTTTGTGATAAGGCAGTGGACTTTCTGCTTTCTGAAAAAGAAGAAAAACCATTTTTTATGTATCTTTCATTTATGGCCCCTCATGATCCCCGTACAATGCCTACAAAATTTCAGACTATGTACGATCCGGGGAAGATAGTAGTTCCTCCTAATTTTATGTCAAACCATCCTTTTGATAATGGAGAACTGGATGTCCGGGACGAAAAGCTGGCAGCCAGACCCAGACAGATTTCTGAGATACAAAAACATCTGGCGGAGTATTATGGGATGATCTCTCACTTGGATGAAGGGATGGGACGTGTAATAGATGCTCTTAAAGCTTCCGGAGCATATGAAAATACCATAATTATTCTGACTGGTGACAATGGACTGGCCTTGGGTAGTCATGGATTGATGGGCAAGCAGAACCTTTACGACCACAGCATTCACGTCCCCTTGCTGATGAGTGGACCAGATATAAAGGCTGGCAGAATCAGCTCCGCATCCTGCTACCTTTATGATATTTTTCCTACACTCTGCGATCTTCTGGCCATCGATACTCCTCGTACAGTTGAAGGCAAGAGCTTCAAAAGTGTATTATTTGGAGAAACAGATACTCATAGAGAGCGGATGTTTTTTGCTTACCGTGGAATACAACGGGCCGTTCAGAATGATAATATAAAATTCATTGCTTATCTTGTGGACGGAACCTTCCGCATTCAGCTGTTTAATCTGCTGGTTGATCCCTGGGAGATAAAAGACCTGTCTGAATCAGGTGAATATGAAACTGCTGTTAAAAGTATGATTTATATAATGATTCAGGAGATGGAATCACAGGGCGATCCATATATTTTGGAATGGAAGGAATCTTTGAAAGAATATTTATAGGAAACATCCGCAATCTTAACAACCTGAATCCTCATTATTAAATTCACTTGCGAACCTACCCATTATAAAGTAGAGTTGTAAATGAGCCAATTTATGAAATTGGTTTGATTTTCATAAAGGAGCGGATTATGAAATTGAAGCATAATGTTAAACCCTGGCTTAAGCTGCAGAAATATAAAGGAGAATATTTTCAGGGGGAATGGCCTACCATTGCAGAGATGTTTAACATTACAGTTTCAGAATATCCCGATAATAAATGTTTTACCGCATATTCACCTGAAGAGCTGTTTTTTACCTATAAAGAGGCTCAGCAGGCAATCATTGAAGTTTCTAATCACCTTGTAAAAATAGGGGTGAAGCATGGGGATAAGGTAGCGGTTACCGGGAAGAACAGCCCTGAATGGGCGATTGCATATCTTTCAATACTATTTGCTGGCGGAACAGTGATCCCACTGGATTACCAGTTGAAAGTTGAGGAAATAGATAACTTAATGCAGTTTTCTGATGTTTCGATTCTTTTTGTTGATGAGGAAAGGTTTGATCTTCAGGATGCCGACGGTAAAGTCGGATTGACTGAAAAAGTTTCCCTTTCACCGGTTAAGGATAATTACATTCTCAATATCCAGGAGCCTGAATTTGTCGATAGAGAGCTGCCGAAAGAGGAAGACCTTGCCGTAATTCTTTTTACATCAGGAACAACAGGAAACCCAAAAGGGGTTATGCTTACTCACCGGAATATGGTAGCAGATTGTTTTCTTGGACAGGGACTTATGAACCTCTATCCCAGTGATGTTTTTTATGCACTGCTCCCCATTCACCACTCATATACTATGCTTGCAGTATTTTTTGAGGCACTTTCTGTAGGTGCCGAAATTGTTTTTGGAAAAAAACTGATTGTAAAGCAAATACTTCTTGAACTAAAGCAGGCTAAGGTAACCATGTTCCTTGGTGTTCCAATGCTTTTTAATAAATTGCTGAAAGGGTTGTTGAATGGAATTAAAGAGAAAGGGATTGTGATATATTGGATCATCCGTTTCCTAATGTCTATAAGCGGTTTTATTAAAAAAACATTTGGGGTGAACCCGGGAAAGAAAATGTTTGGAGGTCTTTTGGCCAAATTGTCACTCGATACAAACAGGATTTGTATCAGCGGCGGAGGTCCTCTTCCTGCATCCACGTTCAAGCTCTTTAATCAATTGGGAATTGATTTTGTTCAGGGGTATGGGTTGACTGAAACGTCACCTATTATTACATTGAATCCGATTTATGCGTATAAAGAGGCATCTGTTGGTAAAATACTACCGCAGACAACCATGAAACTCCTTAATCCTGATGAGAAGGGGATTGGAGAAATTTTGGTAAAAGGACCTATGGTTATGCAGGGGTACTATAAAAATCAGGAAGCGACTGATGCTATTTTTACAGAGGATGGATGGTTAATGACCGGTGATGCCGGGTATATAGATAGTGAAAATTATGTATATCTTACCGGACGTACTAAGTCTTTAATCGTAACTGAGGGTGGAAAGAATGTTTTCCCTGAAGAAATTGAGGATGAATTCCAGCTGTTCGAAGAAATAGAACAGCTTTTGGTTGTCGGTTATCTGATTGATAAAAAGACAAAATCTGAGGGAATCCGGGGCCTGATCTATCCAGCAGAAAACTATGTGAAAAAAGTAATGGAGAATGCTGATGAGGCAGGTGCTGCAGAAGTAATTCAGAAGAGAATGGATGAGATTGTATACGAAGTTAATCGTCGGATGACCGGGTATAAACATATAACACGGGTAACGGTTGTAGATAAACCCATGCCAATGACTTCTACTAAAAAAATAAAAAGATTTGAAGTCATAAAGGAATATAGTGAGTAGGTGTATAGATGAATAGTTCAACAAGAAATTATCTCCGCAAGCTGGCACATGATCTGAAACCTGTTGTAATGGTAGGTAAAAATGGAATTAATGCCAGTGTTGAGGAAACGGTAAATCAGGCTCTTAATTCTCACGAGCTTATCAAAATTAAATTTATTGATTTTAAATCCTCTAAAAAGGATTTATCCGTACTGCTTGCTGAAGCAGTACACGCAGATTTAATTTCGCTTATTGGTAATGTTGCCATTCTGTTTCGGCAGAACAGGGATCCCGATGAACGAAAAATCAAGGGTGTAGTTTTCTGATTACTGAATTCTACCTGCCATAAATTAACCGGACAAAGGATTTTATCATGATTTTACCTACTACAATATATTCACCTTTAGCCGGGATGTCTCTTGCTGCTATTCCACAGCTGATTCAGGGATCGGGATCTTTAAAAAAACTGACTGAGTGGCTGAGTGGTCGTAGATTTACATCATTAATTCTCTGTACAGGCGGAAAATCATTTGACAATTCTCTTTTCAAAGAGGAGTTGTTTAAGCTGTTCAGTGTACAGGGAATTGATTATAAAAGATTTATTGTCTCCGGTGAACCCTCTCCAGAGTTAATTGACTCCATCACAAACTCAGCTGCTTCAGAGCCTTATGACTGTGTTGTAGGAATTGGCGGAGGTAGTGTTATGGATGCAGCAAAGGCTGTTGCTGCCATGATTCCGGTAGTACGTAAAAACGGAGCGCAAAAATCTGTAAGTGTTTATGATTATCTGGAAGGTGTCGGTACGAAAAAACCGGAAGCAGACAGGCTTGGACTTGTTACGATTCCTACTACTTCCGGAACAGGTTCAGAGGCTACAAAGAACGCGGTAATTAGCAGAATAGGTGTGAATGGGTTTAAAAAATCTCTCCGGCATGATAATTATGTTCCTGACCTTGCTATTCTTGATGCAAACCTTATCCGTACCTGCCCGCAGGATATTACAGCCTCTTCTGGTTTGGATGCTGTTACTCAGCTGCTTGAATCGTATGTTTCTACTCTTAGCAATCCTTTTACTGATGCCCTTGCAGAAGATGGACTAATTCGTGCGGGGAAATCTTTAATGGCAGTTTATGATGATGGGCTAAATATTCAGGCCAGAGGTGAAATGGCTTATGCGGCATATCTTTCAGGAATAACCCTTGCAAATGCCAACCTGGGGGTTGTACATGGGGCTGCCGGGTTACTTGGCGGGATCCGGCCTGTACCTCATGGGATTGCCTGTGGAACACTCCTAGCTGAAGCCACAAAAACTATAACAGATAAACTTGTAAGAGATTTTGATGAAAATAATCCGGCATTATTAAAATATAGCAAGGCTGGATACTTGCTTAACTTTGACAAAAAGTATAAAAACGTCAAAGACGGTGTAACCTTATTACTTGATACTTTGTTTACATGGCAGGAAGTTTTGAAAATACCCTGTTTACGAAAGTTTGGTTTCACTAAAGAGGAACTTCTGATACTGGCAGAGAAAACTGATTTGAAGAAAACTCCGGTTAATCTGTCGGTAAATGAAATTAGGCAAATTTTTACTGCGCGGCTGTAAGTCGACGGTAAAATATTAGCTATACGAAGACAAGGAGCTGTTCCTGAATGAAAATTCCGGGCAGCTCCTCGTTTTTTCCGGACCGTAACACTAGACGGTATCTTGTTCCTGCGTATATTTCCAGGGTAGGTGCATCGTATCAGCGTAGAACCCCTGGTTTTCCACCGGGAGCAGTGCTGCCATTCTTCGCATCATCTCATCTGTAATATCCTGACGTTCCTCACTATTAAAACGCTTTTTTCCCAAAATTAGGGTAAAAGGTTTTCCCACGCATATTTTGACAGGAGTACG
Source organism: Bacteroidota bacterium (assembly GCA_013202335.1). The sequence continues at coordinate 5,239 of JABMQR010000162.1, read as the reverse complement.
TTTTAGTTTTTTAATATTCTTTGAGAAATTTTCCAATCCGATATGTACAACCGGAAGCATTGGAACCTGCTGTTTTATAGCGATAAAAGATGTCCCGGCCTGACCGCGATTAAGCGTTCCTTTTGGGCTTCTGGTTCCTTCAGGAGCAATGCAGAGAAAATCACCCTTATCAAGTACAGCGAAGCACTCTTTAATGGATTTCATATCTATTTCTCCACGTTTTACCGGAATACATTCCCACCAGTTCATAAGTGTTCTTGTTACAGCGGATTCCCACAGTTCTGTTTTTCCCAATGCAATAGTTCTTCGGGGCTGCATAAAGAGGTATAATATTGGGGCTTCCATGAAAGATACATGATTCGCCATTATAATTATTGGACCATTTTTCGGTACCTTCTGAAGTTCTTTTACATCAAGTTTGCACGATATATGCATAAGACCTTTTATGATAACATTCCCGATTCGATTTGCAAGCGTCATCAGGTTATTTCCCCTGCTGTTCGAGAGATAGAGTAATTGTTGGTTGATCACAAACTTCTGTTGGCCCATAATATTGTATTGCACCAGGATAAGTATAGCTGGTTTCCAGTGCCCAAATTTTTCTGTTCTCTGAAAACTCTTTGAAAGGATTTCCATCAAGTCCAACAAGGGCTTTCTTGATAACTGGTTTCATACTCCCATGACGCTGTTCAAGGTTCATCATCATAGTTACAGGGATCCCTCCGGCTTTCCACTCCTCTGCAGGTGCGGAAAGATTTGATATGGATGATATATATCCTGTAATTCCGGAAGCTATCAGCATAAAAGCGTTATATCCCAAAGAGTAACAGTAGTCTGCATCAAAATTTGATGGGAAAGCGCATCGTCCTTCATAACCGAAGAAATGGTGCTGTGCGCTGAATTCCCCACTAAAAGTACCCTCATTTTTCCACTCTTTTAGTCGATTTTCTACCATTTCAATTAATAATTTTTCAGTTTCAATTCTTGATACCTGAACATTTCCATGTGGATCTCTATCCATAAGAAGTTGTCTCTGAATATTATTTGGGAGTGATGAGAATGCATAGGAGGAATCCCTGGAGAGATTGACGTTTATCCACTCCGCTTGTGCCTCAAAAGTGTTTAATGTACTAAAATGTGCAGAGTGTTCCGCCATCAGGTCGTTCAGTTCTGAAATCAGGATTTTCATTTCAGGAATAAACTCTATAAGACCTTCCGGTACAAGAGCCAGTCCAAAGTTATTACCTTGATTACTTCTTTCAACAACTATTTCTGCAATATCCTCAACTATCTCTTTAAGAGTTGTTTGGTTTTCTTCTATCTCTTCAGAAATTAATGCAATATTTGGTCGTGTTTGAAGTGCGCATTCAAGAGCAATATGAGAGGCGCTTCGCCCCATCAGTTTGATAAAATGCCAATATTTTTTTGCAGAATTTGCATCTCTTGCTATATTCCCAATAAGTTCTGAATAAGTTTTGGTTGCGGTGTCAAATCCAAAAGAGACCTCGATAGCTTCGTTTTTCAAGTCGCCGTCAATTGTTTTTGGTGCCCCGATTACAGAAATGCCAGAGTTGTTTGCAGCAAAATATTCGGCAAGTACTGCAGCGTTTGTATTAGAGTCATCTCCGCCAATAACGACAAGAGAAGAAATTTCTCTTTTTTTACAAACTTCCACACATATAGCGAATTGTTCTTCTGATTCCAGTTTTGTTCGACCGGATCCAATAATATCAAATCCACCGGTATTTCTAAATGAATCAAGGAATTCAGAGGTGATTTCTGCAGCATCATTTTTAAGGATGCCTGATGGACCGCCCCGGAACCCAAAAAGTTTTGATTCAGGATTAGCATTTTTTATTGCATCAAACAGGCCTGCGATTACATTGTGTCCCCCAGGGGCCTGTCCTCCTGATAATATAACCCCAACATTTCTTTTTTCAGAAATAGTTTCATTTTTTCCATTGGTAAACCCGATTGTGGGTCTTCCATATGTATTTGGAAACATAACTTTTAATTCTTCTCTATCAATATCAGGTTCAGCTATATCGCCCAAAACAGGGATAATAGAATGGATTTCCTGTCGTAAAATTGTCGGCAGTTTTGGATTATATTCATAACGTGCTTTCTGTAATGGTGAAATTTTCATAGGGCAGCTCCTTGCAGCATTTTCAAGTAAATATGTGCATAGATACGGGATTTGTTCTGTTCAAAAAATTAGCCTATATAACCCGGGTTTCATGACATATCATTTTTTATTTATTACACCCTTTATACAGGGATTTTGATAAAATGACAAGTTTTAGATATTGCATATATTTTTTATCTATATTGACCACAAAAAGGTCTCGCTATAGACTGTATACTATGAAAATATCGAAAGTTATTCCATTTATACAGCATTATGCCTGGGGCAATTCTCACAGTATCCCGCAGCTCCTTGGAAAAGAGCCGAACGGATCACCCTGGGCAGAATTATGGTTGGGAACCCATCCAAAAGGTCCAGCCGAGATCGTCTTTGAGAATGATACTATTTCACTACAGAACTATATCCAACAATCTCCTTTGGAGATTCTGGGTAGGGCTGCAGAACAATTTAATGGAGAGCTTCCTTTTTTATTAAAGATTCTTGCTGTAGATAAACCGTTATCGATTCAATGTCATCCTACAAAATCACAGGCAGAAAAAGGATTTTTAAAAGAAAATTATGACGGAATTGATAATAATGCTTTTAACCGCAGCTATAAAGATGATAATCATAAACCTGAAATATTATGTGCACTGACCCCATTTACTGCATTATGCGGATTCAGACCTGCTGGTGAGATAGACAGATTTTTTGATTTGCTAGATTCTGAAGTATATAAAACTCATCTTTATCACCATCTGTTTAATGATTATAATAAGGAAACTGATTGCTATCGTGATTTTTTCACCGCTCTTTTAGAGCTGCCGACAGATGAAAAACAGGAATTTCTCAAAGTACTTGCTGAAGTCGCTGAGAACTTAAGCAGTAGTATCCCAGAATTTCGTCTCGTAAAACAGCTCCTGAAAGAATATCCGGGAGATTCCTCAGCAGCAGCACCCTTATACCTTAATTTAATAGAACTGCAGCCGGGTGAAGCCTTATACCAACCTGCAGGAGAATTGCATGCATACATTCATGGGACTGGTGTTGAACTCATGGCAAACTCAGATAATGTTCTTAGGGGCGGATTAACCAGTAAATATATTGATATTGATGAACTTATGAAAATAGTTGAATTCAAGGGAACACAAAAAGAAAAAACAATGCCTTTGAAATCTCCAGATGGGGTGAGTGGGAGAGTACTATATCCAGCCCCGGTAAAGGAGTTCCGGTTATCAGGAATTATCTCATCTTCAAGTGTTAAAATCGAAAACCGTGAAAATATAGAAATTCTAATTTGTACATCAGGGGCAGGTTCTCTGATATTCGAAGATGAACATAAGAGAAAACAATCACTATCAATTCAAACAGGCTCTATGCTTGTTATCCCAGCCGACCTTCCTGGATATACAATTAAAACAGATGAAGATAGTGTAGTTTTTATAGCAGGAATTCCCGGAGAGGCAGAATAATTATGATTATCTGGATTGATGCCGATTCCTGCCCCCGACCAATCAGGGCAATAATTATGAAAGCAGCAACAAGATTAAAAACGGTAGCTGTGTTTGTTGCAGACAGAAATCTGGCGGAATGCAAAGGTAGTTATATTAGAATGCAGGTAGTTGAACCCGGTATGGACAGTGCTGATTCCTGGATTGTTGAACAGGTGAATAGCGGAGATCTGTGTATATCAAGAGATATTATCCTGGCCTCAAGACTTGTAGAAAAGGGAAGTGTTGTCATAGATGACCGTGGTGCAAAATATACTGCAGAAAATATTACTGAAAGACTTTCGGTAAGAAACATGATGACGGATTTTAGAGAATCCGGTATTTTCTCTGAAAAAACCAAACCCATGTCACCAAGAGATATTCAAAGCTTTGCAAATATGTTTGATAAGGAAATTACTGCCGCCTTACGTGCCAGTGTACGTGAAATTTAGTGTTACAAACTGCTCTGGTACATATTTTCTATTCATAAACAATTAAAATTCTGGATCTTTAGCAGGTTATCAAGGAGCTACATATAATGGATAAGGAAAAAAATAAGCGGGTAATAAAAGAGTATGCTCTTATTACTATTGGTTCTTTCATTACAGCTCTGGGTTTGGTTCTGTTCATGACTCCATCAAAGATTGCTGCTGGAGGTGTGAGTGGAATAGCGGTAATTTTCTATCATCTTTTTGGATTTGACCCAGGTTATTCAATTCTGATTCTCAGTCTTCCGATTTTTCTTATTGGATTAAAAATTTTTGGCCGAAGATATGGATTTAAATCACTTTATGGAACAATAGCGCTTTCAGTCGGGGTCAGTGTTTTTGGGTTTTTTCTGGGATATGATGGGGTTCTGGCGTATGCAGACAGAACTGATGTTCTGTTATCTGCGCTCTTTGGCGGGGTGATCATCGGTGGAGGTTTGGGTATTGTAATGAAGGGTGGTGCAAATACTGGAGGTACAGATATTCTGGCTCAAATTTTACACCGTTACAGCCCGCTTCCTCTTGGAACATCACTATTCATTGTTGATGGGGCAGTAATTGCTGCTTCTGCCGTGGTGTTTGGGATAGAAGCTGCATTATTTGCAGTAATAGCAGTTTTTGCAACAGGACAGGTAATAAATTTGATTACCAGTGGAGCAAATTATGCAAAAATGGCGTATATAATAAGTAGTAAACATGAAGAAATTCGGGGGAAACTACTTCATGATATGGGCCTTGGGGGAACTTTGATAGATTCCCGGGGGATGTATACAGACATGGAAAAGAATCTTATCATGACAGTCGTAAGAAACAGAAAAATTAGTCAGGTCACGAATGTAGTAAGAACCATCGATCCTAATGCGTTTATGGTAATAACAAATGCTGCAGAAGTTCTGGGAGAAGGTTTTATTCCGATTGAATCGTATAAAAGGAAATTCTAGGAAATTCAGATTTCCTGAAGATTACCTGCTGCAGTATAAATGGGGGGAATAATGAATTTTAGAAAAGTAATTGAAGGACGTGAGAGCTGCAGAATCTATGATCCAGCCAAATGTGTTCCTCTGCAAATATTACAGGAAATTGCTGAAGCTGGCCAGGCGGCTCCATCTGCCTGTAATTTGCAGCCCTGGAAATTT
>JABMQR010000161.1 GCA_013202335.1 Bacteroidota bacterium | reverse complement strand
GGAACTGATACAGTTCTCATTAATGTTTCAGAAGTTAATTCATGGACTGATTATTTTATCATCTCTACAGCGATGAGCTCGGGGCATCTTCGCGGCCTTGTGAAAGAATTACGCAAATTTCTTGCAGAACAGCAAATAGAGATTCAGCATAAACATAAAAAAATTGATGATGACGGTTGGGAACTTCTGGATTGTGGAAATATTATAATCCATTTAATGTCAGAGGAAAAAAGAGAATTCTATGATTTGGATATGCTGTGGCATAATGGGAAGAAAATACCTACCAAGACTGCATAAATGGTCTATGGTCTTTAAAAAATGATTTTAGAAAAATTCTCAATTAATCATCATAATCGTCTAGTTCAAATCCATTTGTGGAAGTAAATGAGTCCTCATTCTGATCGCTGCCTTCAATATGAAAGCCCTCATCGTTTAGAGATTCCTCATCATATTCATCTGAGATAGATTCCACAAACTCATCTTCAAGGAGATCCTCTTCCATGAAATCTTCATCATAAACAGGTCGGGATTCCTCAAACTCATCATCTATATATTCGTCCATGAGTGGATCATCAGGATCAATTGTATCCATACGGTACTCCCTCTTTTGTTTATACATTTTGCTACTAACCTTAAAGTATGATAACACTAAACACTATGTCAATGAGGTAATTTAAAAAATCGAAGATTTTTTGGGAATTTAACCTGATCCATAAATATATGGATTTGAAGTTTTCGACAGACTGCATGTAAATTATATATTGTAAAGATATCACAAATTAGAAAACTTCCTAATAATAGGTAGCAATTTGCAAAATGGAATAATTTTGAAATTGCAGTATTATTATGAATAAAATTGACAAGATGAATACATTCAGCTATCTTTTCATAATGCTGAACCAAATACAAATACAAGCCCCAGCAAAAATTAACCTGTTTCTTAAGATCCTGAATAGAAGAGAAGACGGATATCATAATATTATTTCTCTATTTAGAAAAATTGGCCTTTTTGATGATTTATCAATAAAAATTGAGCCGGCCTCTTTTTTTTCGTGTACTATTAGTGGGAACTTTAGTATTCCGGATGAGGAAAATCTCATCTGGAAGGCTGCTGAAATATATAGCCGTTTTATACAACGTGTAATATGTTTCACTATAGTATGCAAAAAAAATATACCTGAAGGTAGTGGCCTTGCGGGTGGTTCAAGTAATGCAGCGGCAACATTGATAGCTGCCAATGAACTGATGGGAAGTCCCTGCAGCGAACACGAGTTGAAGTCTCTGGCCAAAAAACTGGGAAGCGATGTTCCGTTTTTTATTGATAGTTTTGCAACAGCGCTAATTACCGGCAAAGGTGAAACTATAAAGCCGATTCCCTACTCTGATAAGAATTACTGGTTGGTCATTGTGTATCCTGGATTTAAGATCTCTTCAGGAGGCGCATATAAGAGATTCGATTCTTATCAGGTGCCCCATACAGAAATAATACATAATACAAAGCAAATATCTGCATTATCCGAATCTCTTTGTAATCAGGTTCTCCAAACCCCGGATTCCTGGAAATTTACGAATGATTTTGAGGAAGTTCTTTTTGATGAATATCCGGTTTATACAACCATTAGAGACCAATTGGTTAAATACGGAGCCTTGTTTACTTCATTAACCGGAAGTGGTTCTGCTTATTTTGGTATATTTGCAAATAAAACTGCAGCAAAAAAGGCTATTAATTTAATAAGTTTTCAATTCCCCATTCCCCATCAAATAATGCAGTGTCAATTTTAGTGACTGGTCATTAGTGAGCGAATACCTTGTTTGTCCCTACAGAACTGGTAAAAAACACTTGCGAATCCCTACATTGAAGGTTACAATTAGTTGACATAAGTGTTTATTAGCTATGATAAAGGGTTTTCACAATGCTTTTTAACGAACTTAGTATGAAAGCTGGGAAGACCGATAAAATCTGCATATGTTAATAAATGATTTGTAGCATGGAGGCGCTATGGAAATCACTGACATCAGGGTTCGAAGAGTAACAACAGAAGGTAAGCTTAAAGC